>JAYVRE010000089.1:0-9733 GCA_043776535.1 Methylotenera sp.
GCTGCGCTGAATCGTTTTAGTATTGAATTGGGTGACAGAGTGCCACCCTTAAATTAATGCACTCAATCAGCATTTACACAGAATTATTTACAGACTCTCCACTGAGGCTCTTGCCAAGCATAACCCCTTTGATAGTCAGGTATTTCAAACTGGTATGTATCTAATATGAAACCCAAGGTTTGTAATGTAGCTGCTGAGAATGCCATTATTAAACTTCCTTTATTTATTTACATTCAGAATATGCTTAGTAACTGCATACAACTTTACAGATTTACATTGTAATCATTGACTGCCGGATAAAATTCTGTAATGTGCCACTTGACGACACAATATTTGGATATTAATATGCTATATATTACTGTATCACAAGAAAATAGCTCTTGTTTACGATTATAGGATTAAAACTATCACTACAGTTTAATCAAACAATATAGCCTCTATACGCGCTGCCACATCTTCGGTAATCACATCTGGCACTGCTTCTTTGAACTTAGCTTTACGAATTCGCCAATCTAAAGATTTTAACTGGTGGCAATGTATGGCGCCCTGGGTTTCTGCGCCGCACCCCATTAGGCTTACAACAGTACCATGCGTTCTAGCAGTGGCGGATTCACCTTGTGAAATCGGGCAAATCATTGCAAGCCCGCGGCTGTTAAACGCCTTGGCGCTGACTACAAATCCAAAATGTGGCCCTTTCATCTCTTGGCCAGATGCGGGATCAAATTGAAGATGCACTATATCGCCACGATTTGGTATGTATGCCATTAAAGTACTTCCTTACCTAGCGCTGGCATTTCATCCCAGCCACTAACGGTGGGCAATTCTGTTGTCATTTCATCCAACAAATCTTGTAATTTATAACGCCGTTTTTGTTGAGCACTAATTGTTAGTCGCGCGCCTTCTAGCATAAGATTCACCTGCGATCCTTCTTGAAGATGGTTTTGCTCTATAAAAGCTTTAGGAACTGTCATTACTAGTGAACCACCCGCACGTCTTAATGTTTGTTGCATAATAAATGCCTCAAAAATAGAATAATGTTTTATTTTAGTAGGATATTAAATCCTACACAAGTAAAACTTTATGCTGTTGGCCACTTCATTTTCATATAAACACTTACTAACGAGCAATAAAAAGCGCTTGAAGAATTATTAATATAAAATTTTTTAACTTATCTAATCCCCCTTTTTAAACTCATTTATTAGGTTAAAAAGTATCTAATGCATCAGGGGCGGTTCATTGTTATTGTTATGGATGCCGTAGATTACAGCCATTAACTTTATACCCAATAGTTTTGCCCGATTCCCCCGTGTTCCAAAGTAACACTGTTTCGTGAACCCCGCCTTTAGTGATATTAGTTTGCAGAGTAGTCTTGGGATATTTTGGTGCATTTATCTCAACCGTTACCGAAAAGCAATAATCTAAATCGTAAAAGCCATCAAATTCTTCAATTTGAATCGCTTCGCCAACCAATACTTGCTTAAAAATGCGATCTTTTCCGATTTCAGTAGCTACACCATTTTGCGTTTCATCAACCGTAAGACATGAGCCTGTACTGACTTTAATGTAATCAAGCACTTCGTGAGATTCATTCACAAACCAAAGAGCACCCCCATAGTAATCTCCTTCACGAGCGAGCCAGAATATAGCCATGCGATTATCTGCAGGCTTGGGTGGAAACGGTGCTCTAACATGCAATGGTACCCATTTAAATCGATTCATGGCTCGTATTTCTTTTTGTGTTGAATTCAATGCATTCTCCTAATAAAGAATTATTATTTAATGTAACATTAGTATGCGTCAATTTATGTCGCAGTAATATTTGCAACGCACTTTGCCACTGACCTGCACCACTGCCCTGCACCACAGTTACCTTTTATTCTTTGACTTTTAATTAGGGAGATTTATGCCAAGCAATAACGAAATACTTCTGCGTCAATGGTCAATGTTGCGAATGATACCCAGATTTCCACGCAAAATAACTGCACGGGAAATGATGGAGTGTCTTCAAAATGAGAGTTTTAGCGTAGCTAAACGAACCATTGAACGCGACTTACAGGCCATGTCAACTGCCTTTCCGATAGTTGCAGATGAACGAGATAAGCCTTATGGCTGGAGTTGGCAGAAAGATGCGCCAGCGTTTGATTTGCCGGGTTTGGGTAACAATGAGGCTTTGACTATGATGATGGTAGAGCAACATTTGGTAAACTTATTGCCCACTACAGCGCTAAACATACTTGAGCCCTATTTTAAAGCTGCTCGGCAGCATTTAAATCACCCCCTTAAGAAACCTACTGGCACGTGGCTTAATAAGGTAAGAGCTGTTCCTGCGAATCAACCATTACTTGCACCGAAAATTAAGGCTGAAGTACAACAAAGCGTAACAGATGCACTATTATCAGAAAAACAATTACAAATATCATATCAATCTCGCGGAGAGACTAAATCCTCGGACCTGCGCATACATCCGCTTGCGCTGGTTCAGCGAGCAGGTGTAGTTTATCTCTATGTACGTTTTTTTGATTACGAAGACACCAGAATATTGGCTATGCACAGAATAGAGTCTGCCACTCTGCTTAGTGACCCAGTGAATTATCCTATTGGATTTAATATCGATGATGAAATAAGTAAAGGTCGATTTGGATTTGGTAATGGGAACATGATGAAATTTAAAGCCAAATTCACCTTTGAATGTGGCCAGCACCTTTTCGAAACTCCTTTAAATAAAGATCAGGTTATTGAAACACTAGATAATGAATATCTCATGGTGAGCGCGACAGTCGCTGACGCTCCACAACTTCGCTGGTGGTTGTTGGGCTTGGGCTGTGGAGTCGAAGTTATTGAGCCCATTGGATTACGTGCTGAAGTTGCTGATACCGTACAATGTATGTCTAAAAACTATTTAAGTACCTAATCATTCTATAGTGGCTAAGTTTTTAATAAATGCGACGTACAGTGTCGCGTGTATAGATTACATTTTATGCTGTACTAAGCTTAGAGAGATGGCTCAGTTTCATTGAACAACTTTCACTGATTTATAAGTGTAAAGTTTACTGATTAAATTACCAGTTTTGCTATTTATAGGTTGCTGACAACCCCTATGTAAATATTTTATGTTCTAACTGGATTGTTCAGCTAGGAAATTTTGCTATGTTTATTGTATAAAATGCAGGGAGTTTTTCAAAAGAATAGACCCATAATCGACAGTCAACTGCACTTTAAATGGCAAGGTAGAATGTTTGATTTTCCAGTATTTATCATCAATTATTTCGCCAAATGAAATTTCCATATCTAGCCAATCTAAAAGCTCCTCACGTTGAGGCTTGTAGCTTGTTATGGCATCAAGCAATGAAATGTAGTTAGGTAAGATTACACTACGTGGCCTTGCATAAGCCACCCAATTCCCCACACGCATTAAATAAGCAGGTGTCTCTAATCCCTTGCGATTTTTGCCAGTAGTGCATTCAAAAAAACACGGTTCTTGGCTGTGTGCTACTTGCCGCCATACTTCAAGGTACGCGTCATCTAACCCTGTTTCTATGACAGTGTTGGCATCGGTAAATAACATTTTCCCAATATCGCGCACATCGTTTGGCGGTTGGAAGTCAATCTCGCGATGCCATTGGCAAATGTCCGCATTAACCTGCGTGATGCCTGCAAAGCCTTGCTGGCTGGCGAGGAGCAGCAACTCTTTATCAGTGTATTCTTCAAGCACACTCACTTTGCGGATGTTACTACTTGCAGCAGGTAGGCGAATATCGATATGATAGAACTGTGTTTGCATCCACAACACTAATGACGTGTCGTCTTTAGTTATAGAGGTTTCTAGAAATTGGCGTTGCCAAACACCCATGTAATGTTTGGGCACAGCGTTAGTTGTGGATGGCTTTTTAATCACCAGTTTTAATTACCTGTAAAACTCAGGATAAGTCTTTAGTTTTCGCCAAAACTCAATATCGTGATTGGGCCAGAGATTAGCCTTTTCTAAATGTGCTAAGCTTTTTAATTTACGAATACTGGCAACGGCTATCTCGGTTTGGTCTTGCCAACAATTGCCTGGCGCAACTTCATCGATAATATTTTCACTTAAATCCGCCGCATCTCCCGCCAATATAATCGGTGCGCCTGTTGGCAGCTCAATCCATAACGACATGTGGCCTGCAGTATGCCCAGGGCTAGTTATGGCACGTACGCCAGGAGCTAGGTCATATTCGCCCCTTTTCACTTGCCAATTGGCTTGTGCGATAATTTCGTTATCAAAATAGGCGGCATCTTTTGTGGTGTTTGCATTGGCTAATTCGTCTGCCTGAATGTGCACTTCTGCGCCGCACACATCGCACAAACCGCCTGCGTGATCAAAATGCAAATGACCTAGAAAAACCACATCTATATCTTTAACTGATAAGCCCATGCGCGCTAGTTGATTAGGCAAACGTTGCGACTCATCCATTTCGGGCGCACCAAATCCAAGCTCGGCATTGTAGTATTTGGCGCGCTGCACGGGATTGTTGATTTTATTGTAATCACAGCCTACATCATACAAAATGCGGCCATTTTTAGTCTCAATTAAATAGGCCAAAATCGGCGCCTCAATCATCTGCCCTGCTCCGCGATTGAATGTTGAGATTGATTTATCGTAACTGTGAGTCGCCGTTAAAATTGGCCAAAATTTGACAACGGAGGTCATAATTCAATTAACCTATGTTTGCATCACAAAGCAGTTAAAAAAGACACGCCAGCCGCGCCAATAAAGGCGTTTGCGCTATCATTGGTGAGCACGCCGTAATCATCACTTTGCAATCGCGTGATTCGATGGCGATGATAG
Organism: Methylotenera sp.; assembly: GCA_043776535.1. Lineage (GTDB taxonomy): Bacteria > Pseudomonadota > Gammaproteobacteria > Burkholderiales > Methylophilaceae > Methylotenera_A. The sequence continues at coordinate 4,823 of JAYVRE010000089.1, forward strand.
GCAGTCAATAATTTTGACATGGGAATGATAGGTAATAAACGCGTATCACCAAATAGTTCAGCATGTAATTTAGGTAGTAGATACCAAGGTGCAACGGGTTTTTCGTGATGCGCATTGTGATAAGGGAAATTCAAAAACATCAAATTTAGCCAAGGATATTGCAGCGAAGTTAAATTAGAAAAAGTATTTGCCTGCTCGTAAGCGCGGTTACGCAGTTTGCCATCGGCAATTTTGCCGTCAGATTGCGCCAGAGTACTCTCTAAAAACACATCATAAGTATGTTGAAACGCATCGGCAAAGCGCAATGCGGTAAGCATGATGCCATAAGCCAGTAAGTATAGCAGCCAACCTTTAAGTGACAACCATGCCATGAACCCGAATAAAGATGCCCTGACCAGCGTGATAGCAAGTAAGCGCGGGCGTTTGTAATGCCATTCTGGCCGTACAAAAGGCAAGACGATCACCAAAAAATGCATCAAAACTTCTAGCGCGGGAACGTACCCCCATTCTAAGACTTTGATCGTGTTTCTGACGGGGCTAGGCATGTCGCGCATCAAATGTTGCACGTTGAATGTCAGCACATCGGCTCTATCCACATGATGATGCATGTGTTTACTGCGAATTTCTTCAAACGTGCTGTAGCAACTGCCGTTAATCCAGCTCATCAAAATACCCCAGCGGCGGTTGTTTTCAGGTGTTTTGAAGACGCTCCAATGGGAAAACTCGTGCAGCAAATAGGCGCTAATAATCAAGGCTTGTGCGGTGAGCAGCACGCCTGCAGCGTTAATCAGCCAGTGGCCGTTAAACAGCATCAAAACACCAAGCGCGTAGCCAAAAATTGCAAAGCCGAACGCCAAGCTATTTGGCAACACACTTTCTACATTTTTAAACGCTTTCAACATAATGGCTCCCCAGTTATTTTAAGATCACAAGAGTTATTTAAGGTCTCAAGAGTTATTTAAGGTCTCAAGATAAGCGCGCCAGCCGCCTAAATGGCTAATATCAATGGCATCCAGTGACGCATAAGCCTCACACATAAAGCCTTGTACTGTGCTGCCATCTGCCAGCGATAATGTGCCAAAGCCCAACGGACTAGGTACGCTTGCAACAAATTTTCCGTAATTTTCGATGGGTAATTGCCAGATTTCTAACGCTATTGCACTCCCATTTTCTAGCACGCGCAATAAACCAGGGCGCGCTGGGGTGAAACCGTTTAGCTTAAATAATTGATAGTCGGCGGATGTGTGGGTTGCTTGAACAAACTCCCCGCCTAGCGCCGTTAATTGCGGGTTAAGCGGCAGGCCTTGCATGTGTGCGCCGCAAACAGCTACTTGTATGTTCATATCAATACCTTTTACAGTTTTTAATTACAATTTTTTAGCCAAATTAAGTAGTGCGTTATCACTAAACGCTGGTGCGCTTAGCGTGATCCCAAAACCGATGCCATTTCCGTAAAAGCCTGTAGGCACGGCAATTGCCGCCAGATCTAGCAAGTTCATAAAATTGGTGTAATAGCCTAAATTGGTGTTGGTTTGCACGGGGTCGGCCTGCACCTCGGCAATGGTGTAAATCGTGCCAGCAGTAGGCGTTACCACCAAATCAATTTCGCTCCAAACTGCCTCTGCCTTGCGTTGCAACGCTTTTAGTTTATACATTGCGTTAAAAGTATCGACCGCGCTAAATTTTGCCGCATTACTGATAATTTGACGGGTTGTTGGAAATATTGCTTCTGGTTTTGCGTCAAAAAATTTATGAATCGCCGCATAACGCTCCGCTACCCATGGCCCTTCGTAGAGCAATTGTGCGGTTTCTATAAATGGCGCAAAATCAATTTCAACCGCTTTGCCGCCGGCCTTTTCTAGCTTTTCAATCGCTTGTTGAAATAATTGTGGCGCTTCTACATTGCCAAAAAATACCAATTGACTTAGCTTCGGCACTCCAAATATAAAGCTGTTGCCAATAACAGACGTAATGGCAGGCGCTTGCCGCGAGTACGCATCGTCATCATCGAAACTTTGCGCGACTTGCAATACCGTTTCAGCATCAGTTACATTTTTTGCAAATATCGACACGCAATCAAGCGTTCGGCACGCAGGCAGTACGCCTGTGGTACTAATTAAGCCGAGACTAGGCTTAATACCAACCAAATTATTCAATGCGGCTGGCACGCGGCCAGAGCCAGCCGTGTCAGTACCCAAGCTAAAACTAACCATATTCAACGCCACAGAAACCGCCGAACCCGCGCTAGAACCGCCCGAAATATAGTCTGGGTTGATGCTATTTTTACATGCGCCATAAGGCGAACGCGTACCGACCAAACCTGTAGCGAATTGGTCTAAATTGGTTTTGCCGATGGGAATTGCGCCTGCATCGATGAGCTTTTGCACGACGGTAGCTGATTTTTGTGGCATAAATGCGAAGTCTGGGCAGCCTGCCGTTGTTGGCACGCCAGCCAAGTCGATATTATCTTTAATGGCAAACGGAATGCCGTACAAAGGCAGCTTGGCAGGGTCTTTACCTTCCAAATTTTCTGCATAAACCAGCATTTCATCCAGCGCTAAGCGGCGTATCCAGATATTGTGGCTATTCGCATCGCCAATTTCAGCATCTAATTGGCGCACTAAATCAACAGGCCTTAAGCTGCCGTCCCGATATTGCGCTTGTAGATATGTAATGGTTAAGTTCATACCAGCTCCTCAATAAGCAATAAAGCTTGACCCGCAGCCACAGCATTGCCTTCAGCACTAATTAAGCGCGTTATTTTTCCACTGCATGGCGCGGTAACAGAAATCTCCATTTTCATCGATTCCACAACTACCAGCACATCGCCTTCTGCAACCATGTCGCCCTCGCCCACTTTAATTTGCCATAAGTTACCCGCCACATGTGATTTTGCTACTACATGACCTATTGGGATATCTAATGCTTGATCGTTGAGGTCATATTGTTCATTTTCTTGATTATAATTAGCTTGACCGCTTGCTATCCAGCGCTCGCGCTCGGCGTTAAAAGCTGCTTGTTGCTTGGTTTTAAAGGCATTTATACTGGTAGATTCTTGGTGTAAAAACTGCTTGTAATCTTTTAATTTAAAGGTGGTTTCTTCAATTTTTAGCTGAAACTTACCTTGTAAAAAATCAGCGCGCATTTGCACTAATTCGTCTGCGCTAACAGGGTAATAGCGAATTTGATCAAACAAACGTAGTAACCAAGGCGTGTTGACTTTAAAGTCTGCTGTTATATTCCAGCGATTCCAAACTGGCAAAGTGCGGCCTACGAGCTGATAGCCGCCAGGGCCTTCCATGCCGTAAATACACATATACGCGCCACCAATACCTACTGCGTTTTCAGGTGTCCAGGTACGTGCAGGGTTGTATTTGGTGGTGACTAATCTATGGCGTGGATCTAACGGCGTGGCAACTGGTGCGCCTAAATAGACATCGCCCAAACCCAATGTGAGATAGCTCGCGTTGAATACACTATTTTTAACCTCTTCAACACTACTTAAACCATTAATACGCCTGATGAATTCGGTATTGTTCGGTTCAGGTTCAAGCGAACACCAAGGCGCATCTTTACGCACCGATTGCGCGTACTTTGAAACCGCAAGTTGAATAGACGGATCTTCCCAAGACAATGGCAAATGCACAATGCGCGTTGGCACTTCCATAGTTTCAGTTGGCGGCAATTCAAGCTCGGCCTGCTGCAAAATGTTGATGAGCTGATTAACCGGCAACACAAGGCTATTGTAATGCACTTGCAGCGAGCGTATGCCAGGCGTTAAATCGATAATTCCGCGTATATTCTGGCTTGCAAGCCATTGCATCAGCGCGTGCACGCGAAAGCGCAAGTTAATATCCAGCATCAACTCGCCATATTCCACCAGCAAATTTTTATCGCCCGCTTGGCGATAAACTACTTTTATGTGGTCTGATGATGCGGTTGTTTCAGCCAATATCGGGCTATGTTTTGCGGCAATGTTGATTGGGTGCTTTGCTGTTAGCACTTCTACAATTAAGGCAATATCATCACTGCCAATTTTTGCAACCAGTCTATTTTGAGCGGTTTCCAGCGCAGCAGCTTCAGCTTGGCTTATACGAATAAATCGAATAGTATTGCCCGCTTTTAGCTGCCCCATTTTCCATAATTCTGCTTGCACAATGGTGGCTGGGCACACAAAACCGCCCAAGCTCGGGCCATCTGGACCTAAAATAATCGGCATATCACCAGTAAAATCAATCGAGCCAATGGCATAAGCGTTATCGTGAATATTCGACGGATGTAAACCCGCCTCACCGCCATCTGTCCGCGCCCACTCTGGCTTAGGGCCAATCAGGCGGATGCCAGTGGTGTTGGAGTTGTAATGCACCTCGTAATCGGTGCTAAAAAATAGCGCAATATCGGCTTCAGTAAAAAAGTCTGGTGCGCCATGCGGCCCATATAACACGCCGATTTCCCAATGATTGGTGTAGTGTGGCCGAAAACTATGTGGTGTAAATTTTGGACTATAGCTTGCTGCGTGTTTAGCAAGATGCAATACATCGCCTACGCGCAAGCTTCTGCCGCCATGGCCGCCAAATTGACCTAGCGTAAAAGTAGATTTGCTGCCTAAGTAATCTGGCACATCAAAGCCGCCCTGCACCGCCAAATAAGCGCGGCAGCCAGCTTCATTAATTGCACCCAACTTCAATACGCTACCCGCTTTAATAGGGTGTGATTGCCACATGGCAAGTACTGCGTTGTCAAGCGTCGCCTCAATCGGTGCGCCTGTGATGCTGATAATGGCATCGACATTAAACTTGAGCTTGCAGCCAATCAGCGTAATTTCTAGCCCCGCTACGCCCTCAGCATTTCCCACTAACTTATTGGCAATACGAAACGCCAAATGATCCATCGGACCAGACGGCGGCACGC
>JAYVRE010000090.1:0-9711 GCA_043776535.1 Methylotenera sp.
TAGAGCAATCATCAGAGCAAATACAATTACGTTTTAACCGCGCATTTTTAAAAGTGTTGGTACATCGCTTGGCGCTTGCCAATGCAAACATCGCCACGCGCTTTGATTCAAATTAGCAATTTGGCAGCTTCTTAAATCTACTCCGCTCCACTAATTGAACACACAGGTTTTTGACGTAAAGCGTAAAAGGTGTTACCTTGGTAACACCTTTATTTGCAGGAGTTTTTATCATGGCAACCACCAGCTTAAAATTACCCGATAGCTTAAAAGAACGCATTGTGCAATTAGCCGCCGCAACAGGTAAAAGCCCGCATGCGTTTATGGTTGATGTGATTACAGAGCAAACCGAACGCATTGAAGAAGAGCGCGCTTTTATGGCGCGCGCCATAGCATCAAAAAAACATTTTGATGAAACAGGTATTGCCTATGATGCTGACGAGGTAAATGCTTATTTCCGCGCGAAAATTCAAGGTATTGAGTTACCTAAACCACAGCCAAAAAAATACAAATAAGTCACGGATAACTAGATGACTAAAATTAGTTACTCCTCGGAATTTTGGGACGACATGACCCGCTTAACTGATTTTTTGATGTTGCAAAATATAAGTGCAGCATTGGCAACTTACGACATAGTCATGCACGGCATTGGCTTATTAAAAACGCATCCTGAAATTGGTAGGCAAGTATCAAAAAACGAATTACGTGAATTAGTCATTTCTCGCGGCAACACAGGCTATATAGCGCTTTATAGTTATGATGCACTGCTGGATTTGGTGACCGTAGTGAGTATTTGGCATCAGCGCGAAGCCAACATTAACTAAACCCATGCGATAATAAGCATCCAGTAACAATTAAAAAGAAGGAAAAGTATGCGTATTTCTTTGTTAGCCTCGGCCATTATATTGAGTGCTTTCTCACTCAACCTATATGCAGCTCCGTGTGATAGCAACTTTAGCAGCACAGGCAATTTTATTACAGGCGCAAGCTTCAAAACTTTTGCCGACTTATCAAATGTAAGCACTAACAGTGCTTATGAGGGTGCATTAGCAGACATTGCAAAAATATCAAGCTGGAAAATTATCCAGCAAGATAAATCGCAAGGCCTTATTCAAGCCGTTCAAGCAGATTCTTACAAAAAAGGTAAAACCATTCCGCTTGATATTAAGGTTGAGGCAATAGCCAATGGCACAAAAGTTTCCATGTCATATGAGACGCCAGCTGGTGTTATGTCGCCACAAAGCGCGATTAAAAGCCAGTTTTGTCAAACCATAGAAGCCGCTGCAAGCGCAACTGGTCAAGTATCAAATACTGCTGCCACTACTCAAGCCGAACCAATTACAAATGAACAAGCTTCAAAAACGGTAGAAGCAAAAACTGAAGCAACTGGCGCCAATGCTGAATTTGCTAAAAATGGCATGCCTTGTGTTGCGGAGATTTGTTTGGGTGATGGCATTGCGGAGCTGCAAAAAGTTAAGTGGGATAAAGTAAAAAAAGAGACGTTGAATAAATATTTGATTGCATACGTTAATAAAAACTTCCGTGGCAACTTAAAAGCAAGTACACCATATTTGCGCACGGGTTTTATGGGAAATACTGGCGCGTTTGATAATCAGGCATTAGCAAATTTGGATGCTGTGACGGCGGATTGTGTCACACAGAGCTATACTTTATTAGCTGGTTCGTACACATCTAAAGCGGGTAATCCAACTGGTGTGAGTATTCGCTTAGTACCATCGCAGGATAATATGACGCAGAAATGGACTGTTGTCGCCATCAACAGGAGATTTAAAACGCAATCTGAAAAGCAGAACTCAGAAGTGACTAGCCAGCTCAGAGAAAGATATGGAAACTTTCTATCATCACTAAGTGTGGTAAAAGAAGGTACAGGACAAGTTTATATTGATAGCACCCCTCAACTGATACTAAGCATCTCTTTACTAACTGCGGTAGAGCGTGCACGTTTGCACCCCGCCTGTGGTGGCGCTGCTAAAGTGAATATTGATTAAAATAGCAAAGTATAGCGCTGGGAGCTTGGCTCGCCGCGCAATGCCAGCGCCGATTGTGATGGAAGGCAACACCGAGAAAGTGCTGCATTAAAGGATTACGTGATGGACTATATTAAGCTTGGTCACAGTGATTTAACTGTATCCAAAGTGTGCCTTGGCACCATGACTTTTGGCGACCAAAACACACAGGCCGAGGCGCACCAACAGCTCGATTATGCGGTCGCGCAGGGCATCAATTTTATCGACACCGCCGAAATGTATCCCGTGCCACCGAAAGCGGAAACCTATACGAAAACCGAGCCGATTATTGGCGCTTGGCTCAAAAATCAACAGCGCGATAAACTGATTATTGGCAGCAAAATTTCAGGCCCACGCCGTGGCATGCCTTGGATTCGCAATAACGAGTTTTCGCTAGACCGCGCGACGATTCGCGCTGCGCTGCATGACTCATTAACGCGCTTGCAAACGGATTATATTGACCTCTATCAAATCCATTGGCCAGAACGCAATGTACCGCTGTTTGGGCAGTTTCAGTTTGACCCTGCCAATGAACTGGATGCAGAAGGTCAAGAAAAGCAATGGGTGAGCATTCACAATCAGCTTGAAACGCTGGCCGAATTGGTTAAAGAAGGCAAAATTCGCGCCATTGGCATCAGTAACGAGCAACCGTGGGGCGTAATGGAATTTGTGCGCTGCGCCAAGCAATACAATTTACCGCATATAGCTACGCTGCAAAACGCTTATAACTTGCTTAACCGCAACATTGATTTTGGCATGAGTGAAATTTGTTATCGCGAGCAGGTAAGCTTGCTCGCCTATTCGCCACTCGCGTTTGGGCATTTAAGCGGCAAATATATCGATAATCCAGATGCAAAAGGCCGCGTCACACTGTTTCGCGGCTACGCGCAACGTTACACTAAGCCCAATGTAGCAGCAGCCTGTGAGGCTTACAGCATGCTCTCCAAGGCGCATGGATACTCGCCTGCAGCGCTTGCATTAAGTTACGTCATGCATCGCTGGTGCGTTACCAGCACCATTATCGGCGCCACTAAGATGGCACAATTGCAAGAAAATATCGACGCATTTGAAGTTAAATTATCACCAGAAATTTTAAAAGAAATCGACGCGATTCATTTGCGATTTACTAATCCTGCACCATAGCTTTAATCACAAAAAAACGCATTCTAAATGCGCTTTTTTTGATGAAAAGAAAAGCTTATACTAAATTTACAATGCCTTTCATAATGCCTGCATGGCCTGGAAAGCTACAGAAAAACACATATTTATTTTTAGCACTTAATTTTTTAACATCAAATTTAGTGCTGGCCGATTCCCCGCCAGCAATCACAATGGTATGCGCCACTACGCGTTTATCTTTGGCTTTTACATAATTGCTTGCTAAGCCTGCTGTGCCGCCCTCTGTATTCACTGCTTCTTTGTCTGCTTCTTTAGTAATCACTAAATTGTGACCCATGATGTTTTTAGGCATGGTGCCATTGGCTTTTAAATTAACAGTAAAAGTTTTACAAGTTTTTGGCACGTCTATGCTTTTAACGGTGTATGCCATGGCTTCGGTTACTTCAATACTGGCGTCGCAAACTGCTGCAGCTTGCACTTGTAAAGATAATAATAGCGGGGTAGTGATTGCTAATGCAACCAGTAATTTCTTTGTAAACATAATGGGTTTCTTTCATAAAAGTTAATTTAATATTGCTACATTTGCTATGAAAATTATTTTTAGGTTAAGTTGCACTCAACCCAGTGATATAAAAGATTTTGCGTAATTAATAGCCTAAGTTTAAATCTTAAGTTTAAATCTACAGTAAAATCTGCCTATGAGTAGCAATCAAACTTTAATCAATCGCAGTCTGCAATCGGTGTGGCATCCGTGCACACAGATGAAAAGCCACGAAAATTATCCGCTCATCCCTATTGCCCGTGGTGATGGCGTATGGCTGTACGACACAGAAGGTACGCGCTATTTGGATGCGGTGAGTAGCTGGTGGGTGAATTTGTTTGGGCATAATAATCCGCGTATTAAAGATGCGATTAAGCAGCAGTTGGATACGTTGGATCACGTCATGTTGGCGGGGTTTACGCATGAACCTGTGGTGGAGTTATCTGAAAAACTCGCCAAATTAACGGGTTTAGGCCATGCGTTTTATGCCAGTGACGGCGCGAGTGCGACGGAAATTGCCTTGAAGATGAGTTTTCATTATTGGCGCAACTTACATTCTGAAACCCAGGGTAAAACTAATAAAACTAAATTTATCAGCCTGCAAAATAGTTACCATGGCGAGACGCTAGGCGCGCTGGCTGTGACGGATGTGGCGATATTCAAGGATACTTATGCGCCGCTGTTGATGCAATCGGCGCAAATGCCTAGCCCAGATTGGCGCTTGGCAGAGGCGGGTGAAAGCACCGAGGCTTTTGCTATGCGCTGCGCGAATGCGCTTGAGCAATATGTGAGTGAACACTCACATGAGATAGCCGCGTTTATTATAGAGCCACTTGTGCAATGCGCGGCGGGCATGGGCATGTATCACCCAGTGTATCTGCGCCGTGCAAGAGAAATTTGTACGAAATATAGTGTACATTTAATTGCCGATGAAATCGCGGTAGGTTTTGGTCGTACAGGAACGATGTTTGCTTGTGAGCAGGCAGAAATTCAAGCAGACTTCATTTGCCTATCCAAAGGCATCACAGGCGGTTATTTACCGCTTTCGGTGGTGCTGACCAAAGATGAAATCTACCAAGCTTTTTACGATGATAGTACCGCAAAAGGTTTTTTGCATAGCCACAGCTACACGGGCAACCCGTTGGCCTGTAGCGCTGCGTTGGCGACTTTGGCGATATTTGAAGCTGACAATACTTTACAAACTAATCAAGCGAAAGCCGCGTATATATCGGCAAAAATGCAAGTGCTCACTGACCTGCCAATTCAACATATGCGCCATAAGGGCATGATTTTTGCATTTGATGTTATTACTGAAAACTCGCAGTTTTCAAAACAATTTTATCAAGCTGCGATTAAGCACGGCGTGCTGTTGCGACCTGTTGGTGGCACGGTTTATTTTATGCCACCCTATACCATTTCAACATCTGAAATAGACTTTATGCTGCAAGCCACAGTTAAAGCACTGCAGGAAACCGTATGAAAAATTTACTTATTATTGGTTTGAGTTGGCTTAGTTTTTGCGCACATGCCGAGCTGCCTGCCACGGTGGTAGATGCGCTTAAAATAGCAGGCATTCCACAGCAAAGCGTGGCACTTTATGTTTACGCATTAGATGGAGTGCAGGCGGTTGAGGGTAAAAGCCCAATACTTAGTCACAATGCGGATAAGAGCATGAACCCAGCCTCGGTGATGAAGTTAGTCACCACCAACGCGGCGCTGGATGTGCTCACACCAACCTACCGCTGGAAAACTGAAGTATATCGCGATGGAAATTTGATAAATGGTGTGCTGCAGGGTAATTTAATCATTAAAGGTTATGGCGACCCGAGCTTTAAGGCACAAGAGTTTTGGCGTTTGCTGATGAGTTTGCAACAAGTGGGAATCAAACAAATTAATGGTGACTTGATTCTCGATAAAAGCTATTTTGCTAAAAATGTAGGCAATGCAAAAGCCTTTGACGATGAGATTTGGCGCGCTTATAACGCTGAACCTAGCGCGTTTTCGGTGAATGGTCGCAATACCAGTTTTAAGTTTATCGCCACCGAAACTGGTGTGAGTGTAAGACAAGAGTTTGAGCTGCCAGAAGTGCAAATTGTGAATAACATGAAGCTCGCACAAAACGCTTGTGGTGAGTGGCGTAGCCGTATTAGCTATACCGTAGAGCCTAAAGAGAGCGGCGCGGCGGTCACTTTTAGTGGGTCTTTTTCACCTGCGTGTGAAGAACGTTACTTAGAATTAAGCGTATTTGATGACGAAAAATACGCGTTTTACAGCTTCAAAAAGCTTTGGAAAGAATTAGGCAGTAGCTTTAATGGTAAGCTAAAAGTGCAAGACACGCCTGCCAGCGCGGTAAAAGTTTTGGAGCAATTATCCGAGCCGCTAGGCTATGTGGTGCGAGACATCAACAAGTGGAGCAACAACCTAATGGCACGCCAGTTATTGTTGACCATCGCCGCCGAAAAAATCTCACCGCCCGCGACTGAAGCCAGCGGTGAAAAAGCGGTGAAAAATTGGCTCAGCGCAAAAGGCCTCAATTTTGAGGAGCTGGTGATTGAAAACGGCTCAGGTTTGTCGCGGGTGGAGCGCATTAGCGCCGAGCATTTGGGCCAAATGCTAGTTAGCGCTTATCACAGCCCAGTGATGCCAGAATTGATGGCTTCTTTACCAATATTATCGCAAGATGGCACCATCAAAAAACGTCTAGTTGACAGCCAGTCTAATGGTCGCGCGCACTTAAAAACAGGCTCTATGGATGGCGTAAGTGCTATTGCAGGCTACGTGCTAGATGCCAACAATCACCGTCACGTGGTTGTGATGCTGGTGAACCATGCAAAAGCGGGAACCAGCAAAAACGCGCAAGATGCGCTAATTGAATGGGTGCATCAACAGCCCTAAACAATCTAACAGCTGCGAACTTGCTTGCGTTTGCGGTATCATATCGTTTCATTATTTAAACGCTTTTTTACAATTTTGGGTATATTCAATGAAGCTAATTAATATTCTACTGGCAGGTGCGTGTGCTTTTACACTCAACGCATGTAAGGCCGAATCTACTACATCAACACAGGAAACTCCCACAATGACTTCAAGCAGCAATATTACTGAATTACAAAAGAATGACACAACAGTCGGCACAGGCCGCGAAGCAGAGCCTGGTTTTAACGTAAGCGTGCACTATACAGGTTGGCTTTATGATGACAAAGCCGCAGACAAAAAAGGCACAAAATTTGATAGCAGCGTAGATAGAAAAGAGCCATTTAAGTTTGATTTAGGCGCAGGTCAAGTGATTCAAGGCTGGGATGAAGGCTTTGCAGGCATGAAAATTGGCGGTAAACGCACACTGACCATTCCGCCAGAAATGGGCTACGGCGCACGCGGCGCGGGTGGTGTGATTCCGCCGAATGCGACATTAATTTTCGACGTTGAATTACTGGATGTGAAGTAAGTTTTTGTAGGAGCGCAATTTATTGCGCGAAGGCGATGTGGTATAAACAACAGAGCATATACAAAACACCATTGCTTTCGCGATTTAAAAATCGCTCCTACAGGAGAATTAAATGCACGTAAAAATAAAATGGATTGATGGTGTGAGTTTTGTCGGTGAATCTGAAACTGGTCATGCCGTGGTGCTAGACGGCGCGCCAGAGAACGGTGGCCGTAACATCGGTATGCGGCCTATGGAAATGCTGCTCATCGGCATGGGCGCTTGCACATCGTTTGATGTGGTGGCGATTTTGAAAAAAGCGCGCCAACCAATCACGGATTGCGTAGCAGAAATTGACGCGACACGCGCGGATGAAATCCCTAAAGTGTTCACCAAAATTCATGTGCATTTTGTGATTACTGGCAATAATTTGAATGAAACGCAAGTGGAGCGCGCAGTGAAATTATCGGCTGAAAAGTATTGTTCTGCTTCAATTATGCTCAGTAAATCGGTTGAAATTACGCATAGTTTTGAAATAAAAGAACCCACAAATGTCTAAACCAGACGGAATGTTGGGCATTAGGCATATTGCTTTGTTTGTAAAAGAGTTGGAAAGTGCGGTGGATTTTTACACCAACATCATGGGTATGCATATTGAATGGCAGCCCGATATTGATAATGTGTACTTAAGTAACGGTGGTGATGTGTTTGCCCTGCACCGTGTGGATTATGTGCCGCAGGCGCAACAGCGGTTGGATCATATTGGCTTTGTGCTAATGTCAGCGCAAGATGTAGATAATTGGTATGGCTATTTTGTGGAAAGTGGTGTGAAAATTACTGAAGCACCTAAAACACATCGAGACGGTTCACGAGGTTTTTATTGCTTAGATTCTGTCGGACATTTGCTCGAGCTAATCTACCATCCTCCGATAGCAGCCGCTCATCACAAAAAAGCTTAATTCATAATCACTTTTACTGTAAGCGGTTCTTCGTTTTCTAGCACATTAATTAATCTATCCACATTCGGGTGTTTACCAGGGCAGTTTTCGGCATCTTCCGTGTGCTCGGCGTAAAGTGCCAAGCCTTCTACAGCCGCGTCTAGCGTAATACCACCATACATTTTGTAGAGATGATGGAAAACCTTAACTGAACCTTGGCTGCCAGGCTTGTTTTCAATCGCGCCCGCTGGCTCGCCATTTTCATAGTAAAGCTCAATGCGTCGCACTTCGTCTGCACTGTCTAGCGTTAACAATACATCACTAAATTTTTGCATGCTCAACTTATAATCCTTGCCTTAAAAATGCTCGTCTTAAATATAGTAAGCTGTAGATGTCATGATTTTAGAAGCGAACTTCATTCCAGCTTTAACAGGCGCTGGCAACTCACTCGCACCGAGCTCTTTGGCCTCAAGCGCATGTGCCGCTTCATCTTGCTGCATCTGATTAACAATTGTACGCGTTTTAATGTCAGATTCATCAAGTTGATTTAAATGATTTTGCAAATGTGCCGAGACTTGATTTTCAGTTTCCGCCAAAAAGCCTAAATTCCATTTGTCGCCAAGCGCGCCTGCCATTGCGCCTAGGGCAAAACTGCCCGCATACCAAAGCGGGTTAAGCAGACTTTTACGTCCGCCAAGCTCGTTAATGCGCGCTTCACACCAAGCCAGATGATCTGTTTCTTCGGCTGCTGCGTGCTGCAGTGCACTTACAATTCGCGCGTTGCGTGAAGTTAACGCTTGTCCGCTATATAAAGCTTGCGCACTCACCTCACCCACATGATTGATGCGCATGAGTGCCGCTGCATGGGCTTTGCTCGCGTCATCAAGTATAGGTTCGTCTAAGGCCGCATCTGGGCGAGGTCTAGCCGCCTGCGCGTCAGCAAAAACCGTGCGCAGACCAGAATCAAAAGTTGCAATTAATTTATCTATTTTAAATTCAGGGAACATAAAAATAGTTTAATCCAAAATGCACATGATGGGTAGTTAATGCAGAAGATAAAACTAACACATAGAAAAAGCCCCGCTTAATTTCCATAAGCAGGGCTTTAAAGTAATTAAAAATCAATTATTTTTTTGTATCTATAGCTTTAACATCGCCTAGTTTGGCTTCGGTTGGTTTAATTTCAGGCGTTTTTTGCACAGGTAAACCTTTCAGCACGTTCATTGCTTGCTGAAATTGAATATCATCTTTGCTGGCAGGTTCAATTGGACCTTGTGGCTCAGCAAATTTTTTCTCATTCAATTTGGCTTTAGCCGCTGCTTCTTTGGCAGCATCTTTCGCTTTAGCCGCCTCGTCTGCCTCCACAGCGTCTTTTGGGTTAGTTAAATGTTTGGCTAAATCGGCTTCGTGCAGATTGTTCGATTGGTCAGAACCATCTTCAATAATAATGTCTGGCACAATGCCTTTGGCTTGAATTGAGCGACCATTCGGAGTGAAATAACGCGCGGTGGTGAGCTTAATTGCGCTGCCGTTGTTCATCGGTAAAATGGTTTGCACAGAGCCTTTGCCAAAGCTTTGTATGCCTAAAATAGTCGCGCGTTTGTGGTCTTGCAGTGCACCAGCGACAATTTCAGAAGCTGATGCTGAACCTGCATTTACCAACAC
>JAYVRE010000091.1:0-2502 GCA_043776535.1 Methylotenera sp.
GCTAAAAAAATCAGCGTGATAATTGGCAACCCGCCTTATAACGCCAACCAATTGAATGAAAACGATAACAATAAAAACCGCACTTATGAAGGCGTAGATAAACGGATTAAAGCGACTTATATTGCAGAAAGCACCGCGCAAAAAACCAAAGTTTACGATATGTATGCGAGATTTTTAAGGTGGGCGAGTGATAGGTTGGATGAAAATGGTGTGGTCGCCTTTATCACCAATCGCAGCTTTATTGATAGCCGTACCTTTGATGGTTTTCGTAAAATTGTGGGGCAAGAGTTTAACGAAGTGTGCATTGTCGATTTAGGTGGCGATGTGCGCGCCAACCCCAAGCTAAGCGGCACCACGCATAATGTGTTTGGCATACAAACTGGCGTGGCGATTAGTTTTTTGGTGAAAAATGCCAAGCTCAATCCCCCACCCCAGCCCTCCCCCGCTGGGGGAGGGAGTCATGTTTGTAGAATCCGCTATTTGCGCCGCCCAGAGATGGAAACTGCGGAAGAAAAACTCAGCTTTTTAGCCAGTAGTAAACTTAATGATTTAGCTTTTCAAGCCATCACGCCTGATAAAAATCACAATTGGATTAACTTAAGCGATAACGATTTTGATAGCTTGTTACCGATTGCCAGCAAAGAAACCAAAGCAGCTAAAAGCCAAGCGCAAGAAGGAGCGATTTTCAAACTTTATTCGTTGGGTGTTGTTACAGCGCGTGATGAATGGGTTTACGACGATGACCAAAAGTCATTGGAAAAGAAAGTCAATTTTTTGATTACTGCTTACAACCGTGATGTTAAAAAGCTATCTAATAAATCACATAAAACTGACATAACTGAGCAGCTTGATTACAACATCAAGTGGTCAAGGGCTGTTAAAAATGATTTACAGAAAGGTCGCAATTACTCATTTGACATTACACTTATTCGACCTAGTGTATATCGACCTTTTGTAAAGAAGTATATTTACTTTAGTAAACAGTTAAATGAAATGCATTATCAGCTAGACAGGTTTTTCCCGATAAAACATGGGGCTGATAACTTAGCAATTGGAATTTCTGGCTCATCTTCTGCAAAACCTTTTCAGGTGTTAGTTTCTAATAAAATACCTTGTTATGACACACTTGAAAAAACACAGTACATTGCTTTGTATCGTTACGATGAAAACGGTAACCGTACTGATAACATCACCGACTGGGGCTTGGCACAATTTAAAGCCCACTATCAAAACTCCCTCCCCCAGCGGGGGAGGGCGGGGGTGGGGGAAGAACTTAAACCATTTAACCCACCGCCACTTCCAGCCAAAACTTTGGCTTATGCCAGGGCATTACGCGCCAATATGACAAATGCAGAAATTAAACTTTGGCAAGCATTACGTCGCGAACAATTGGGCGTGAAATTTAGAAAGCAACACCCAATATCACCATTTATTTTAGATTTTTACTGCGTAGAAAAAAAGTTGGCAATTGAGTTAGATGGAGGTCAACATGGCGATGCTGATATGGCTAACTATGATGCAAAGCGTAAAGCATGGCTTGAAGCGCAGGGTATTCGCGTGGTGCGCTTTTGGAACAATGAGGTGTTGGGGAATGTAGATGGTGTGTTGCAGGTGGTTGCAGAAGTGATAAAGTTGCCGTTACTTGAGGGTTTGCCCCCACCCCAGCCCTCCCCCGCTGAGGGAGGGAGTGAGCAGCAAGTCGCTGGAGGGAGTTTACAAATCACAAAGTTGGATATTTTTCACTATGTTTATGCGGTGCTGCACGACCCCATTTATCGCGAAAAATATGCGCTTAATTTAAAACGCGAGTTTCCACGTGTGCCGTTTTATGCAGATTTTTGGTAATGGGCACACTGGGGCGAGGCGTTGATGCAAGCGCATATTGGTTATGAAGCGGCTGTGCCTTTTGCTTTAATGCGAAAAGACATTCCCCCACCCCAACCCTCCCCCGCTAGGGGAGGGAGTAAAGGCAGGCCAAAAGCTAAGCTTAAAGCGGATAAAGTCAAAGGTGAAATTATTTTAGATGAAGCGACAACCTTAAGCGGAATTCCTGCCATAGCTTGGGATTACAAGCTAGGCAACCGCAGCGCACTAGAATGGGTGCTAGACCAATACAAAGAAAGCAAACCGAAAGACCCAACCATCCGCGAGAAATTTAATACGTATCAATTTGCAGATTACAAAGAACACGTCATAGACCTGTTAGCCAAAGTGTGTACTGTGAGTGTGCAAACACAAACGATTGTTGAGGCAATGAAAAAATTAAATAGATAGGCCATAAAGCGCATGGATATTGGCTTGCAGAGCATGTGATTTTAATAATAAATGCGCATGCACAAAACAAAAAAGCCCGATTTCTCGGGCTTTTTACTGAAGTGAATATTTACTTAGCGACTTGCTTCTCACGCATTTCATCCAACGTTTTGCAATCAATGCACAGAGTAGCCGTTGGGCGTGCTTCTAGGCGTTTTAGGCCGATTTCTACGCCGCAGCCTTCGCAGT
>JAYVRE010000092.1:0-2502 GCA_043776535.1 Methylotenera sp.
GCTTTTTCAATTTCTAACCCTTTAGTTTTGGCTTCAGTTTCTGTCATGCCCGCCCATGCAATTTCTGGGTCGGTGTAGGCGACAGATGGTATGCACAGCGCTTGAAACTCAACTTTGTGGCCAGCAATCACTTCCGCCGCTACTTTGCCCTCATGCGTGGCTTTGTGCGCTAACATGGGTTGGCCGACGATGTCGCCAATCGCAAAAATGTGGTTTACATTCGTCCGCATCTGCTTATCAACCGCAATAAAACCGCGTTCATCTACTGCCACACCAGCGTTTTCAGCACCAATGTTATTGCCGTTGGGTTTGCGACCTATTGACACTAAAACGCGGTCGTAAATTTGAATCTCTTTCGGAGCATGTTCCCCTTCAAAACTCACATGAATACCGTCTTTTTTCGCTTCCATCTTAGTCACTTTAGTCGATAGCATGATGCTCTCAAAGCGTTTATCCATACGCTTTTGTAGGGGGCGCACTAGGTCACGGTCGCAACCTATAATGAGGCTATCCATAAACTCCACCACACTTACTTTACTGCCAAGCGCATCGTAAACCGTGCCCATTTCTAAGCCGATAATACCGCCACCAATCACCAATAAACGCTTCGGAATATCATCCAGTTTTAGCGCGCCAGTGGAATCCATAATCCGCGCATCATCTGGCGCATTGGGGAATTTAATCGCTTGCGAGCCAGCGGCGATAATGGCGTTTTCAAAACCAATGGTGGTGATTTTGCCATCATCAGCCTTTACAGCGATTTGGTTTGGCGAAGTAAATTGCCCATCGCCAATCACAACAGTTACGCCGCGCTGCTGCGCCATTTGCGCTAAGCCACCAGTTAGCTTGGCCACCACTTCATTATTTTTCCAATTTTTTAAAGCGGCTAAATCAATGCTAGGTACACTAAAACTCACGCCGTGTGCAGCGGATTCTTCGGCCTCGGTAATGACCTTTGCAGTATGCAATAAAGCCTTAGATGGAATGCAGCCAACGTTTAAGCAAACTCCGCCCAGCGTGGCGTAACGCTCGATAAGTACGACTTTTAAGCCGAGATCAGCCGCGCGAAAAGCCGCAGTGTAGCCGCCAGGACCGCTGCCTAAAACGACGACTGCTGTATTGATGTCATTTGCGCCAGATGGATTAAATTTTGGAGTCACTTTTTCCACCATCGCCTCTCCCATCAACGGAGAGGCGATGGTGGGAGTTGGTTTAGTTCCTCGCCCTTCATGAGAGTGGGGTAGGGGAGAGGGTGCTGCTACGCTTGTTTCTACACCTAGCAACAAAATCAGCGAGCCTTTTGCAATTTTATCGCCCACTTTCACTTTCACTTCTTTCACAACGCCAGCTTGCGAAGCGGGAATATCCATCGACGCTTTGTCAGATTCCACCGTGATGAGCGAATCTTCCTTGGTGATGGTATCACCCACTTTGACAAGTACTTCAATCACATCGACGCTATCAAAATTGCCAATATCAGGCACTAATACTTCTATTGAATTGCTCATACAAACCTTTACAATAACAAGCGACGCACGTCAGAAAGCATCATGCGCATGTGGCTGGTGAAGCGCGCGCCGTCTGCGCCATCCACCACGCGGTGGTCGTATGACAGTGACATTGGCAAAATTAAACGCGGCTCAAATTCTTTACTTTCTGTATTATAAACTGGCTGCATAGATGATCTGGAAACGCCTAAAATCGCCACTTCTGGACAATTTATAATCGGCGTAAACATCGTGCCGCCAATGCCGCCCAGGCTGGATATCGTAAAGCAACCGCCCTGCATTTCTTCAATTTTTAATTTGCGTTCGCGCGCGCGCATGGAAAGCTCGGCTAAATCGCGCGCAATATCTAATACATCTTTGCTTTGCACATCTTTGACGACTGGCACGACTAAACCATCTGGCGTATCGCAGGCAAAGCCGATGTTGTAGTAACTTTTTAGTATTAAGCTGTCACCATCGGGCGCGAGCGAGGAGTTAAAGTTGGGGTAAGCTTTAAGCGCGTTTACCGAGGCTTTGATTAAAAACGCCAATAAAGTGAGTTTAACACCACGTTTTTCGGCGTCTTTCATCATGGATTTTCTAAATTCTTCCAAGTCGGTAATATCAGCTTCGTCAAATTGCGTGACATGCGGCGCGGTGACCCAATTTCTATGAAGATTCGCACCCGATATTTTTTTGATGCGCGATAACGGCTTAGATTCAATGTCGCCAAATTGGCTAAAATCGATGACTGGCATTGGTAGCGTGGCTAAGCTGCCCAAGCCGGCGCCCATGTTTTCGGTACGTGGTTTTGCTAGCTCATTTTTCACAAAAGCTTGTACGTCAGATTCTGTAATGCGGTTTTTTGAGGCGCTGCCTTTCACAATCGCCAAATTCACGCCCAACTCTCGCGCAAACTTACGCACTGACGGGCTAGCGTGTGACATTTTGCCGCCATTTACTACAACGCTTTCGCCCACTGGTAAAGGTTGGTGCGTAGGCTGCACTTTTTTTG
>JAYVRE010000093.1:0-2496 GCA_043776535.1 Methylotenera sp.
AATAAACGGTATAAACTATTTATACCGTTTATTAAGGAGACGTATATGTCAAAAATCAATCCAGTGCAAGCAGCAGCTCTAAAAACTGAAACTGCAAAAGTAGAAGCTACCAAACCTGTTAGTAAAAAAACAACGGCTACCAAATCTGCGGCTAAACCTCTTGTTACAAAAGCTACATCAATAAAACCTTTAGAGACAAAATCAGTAGCCACTGAAACAAAGGTCAATAAAACTGTGGCACCAAAACCTGCTGCCGCTAAAGCCACACTCAAAAAAGTAATAAAAGCTAAAATCGTAAAAGTAGAAAAAGAAAAAACACCAAAATTAAAAATGGAGCGTGACAGCTTCACTATGCCAAAACTTGAATATGCGCAATTTTATGTACTAAAAGAACGCTTAGTTAAGCTTGGTCAACCTGTGAAAAAAAGTGAATTATTGCGCGCAGGCATCATGCAGCTAACGGCAATGACTGACGCAGCATTGAAAGCTGCAATGAGCAAAGTACCAGCCATTAAAACTGGTCGTCCTAACAAAAAATAAGCTTTTTGCTCAATTGCTAAGTCAGTAGTCTGGGTGTTGTACAGTAAACAAATAGGTCTGTGATGCACCGTTGGTGAATCTTTGGCGTAGCCACCATACTGTGCCTTTTTTCACCACACAAGCGCTTTCATTCATGCCTAATAACTTTGAAATTACCGCGCCAAGATTCGGCTGATGACCAATCAATAGCATTGTTTTACTACTATCGTCATTAGTAATTTTTTTAAGTATGATTTCAGCAGAACTATCAACGCTTAATAAATCAGTAATCTTTAATTCGTAAGGGTTACCACGGCTATTTTTTTGATTTGACACATCATTTAAGCTCGCCGCAGTTTCTACGCAACGTTTAGCTGGGCTACATAAAACTTCTGTATTAGCTGGTAAATATTCATTTAGCCATTTGGCCATTTTTGCGGCGTCTTTACGACCACTTTTTGTTAGCGGCCGGTCTATATCTTTGCCACCGAAGCTTATTTCCTCGGCATCAGCGTGTCGCCATAAAATTAAATTAGCCATATAAGCTTAGCGCCTGAGTTAACTTGCATATTTTTGCAAAAGTTGTTGCTGTGCACTTAAGCTTAAATCGGTATCGGTATGTTTTAATTTAGATTTTTGTGTACTCAATGTACTTAATACATAGGTGCCATCTGGGTTAAGTAGCCAAGCATCTTTGTTATCATCTAGATAAATTTGACAACACTCTTGCAAAATACGTGCGAGATTTTTAGCATCAATAATAGGCCAAGCAATTTCCACGCGGCGCATCATATTACGATTCATCCAATCTGCGCTTGAAAGCCACATACTTTCTACGCTATCGACTTTAAAATAAAAAATCCGTGAATGTTCTAGTAATCGGCCAATGATAGACCTTACTCTGATGCGACCATCTAAACCTGGTGCATCAATTGGTAATATGCAGGCACCGCGTAAAATCAAATCAATCTCAACACCAGCTCTACCAGCATTCACTAACGCTTGCGTTAAAGCAGTGTCAGTTAAGGCATTCATTTTCAAAATGATACGCGCTGGTTTACCTAATCTGGCAGCAAGCTCTGCATTTTTAATAAAACTCAGCATGCGTGTATGTAAGTTAAATGGCGCTACCAAAAGTTTTTGCATACGCGGCAACTTAACTTGGCTGGCAATATGCCTAAATAAATGTTCCATATCACGCGTGATTTTTGGGTCTGCCGTCAGCATGCTCACATCGGTATAAAGCCTTGCAGTTCTAGGATTGTAGTTACCAGTAGAAATATGGCCGTAATGCTTTAAAAGCTTGCCTTCTCGGCGCATGACTAGCAACATTTTGGCATGAGTCTTGAGGCCAACGATGCCGTACACTACTTGCGCGCCTACAGATTCTAAATCTTCCGCCCAGTTAATATTGGCTTCTTCATCAAACCTAGCTTTAAGCTCAACTACCGCCATCACTTCTTTACCACGACGCACAGCTTCTTGCAGCAGCTTCAACATACGTGAGTCTGAACCAGTACGGTAAATAGTCTGCTGAATAGATAATACATCAGGGTCATTCACGGCTTCACGCAAGAAATCAATCACTGATTCAAAGCTCTCGTAAGGCTGATGAATTAATATATCTTGTTGTTTTAACTGCGTAAAAAATGATTGATTAGGCAACAGTTGTTGACTGATTTTAGGCTCAAATGGTCTGAATTTAAGTTGATTACCTTCAGCTAAATCTGCCAATTGCATTAATCGTGCTAAATTAACTAAGCCATTGACACGATACAAAGACTGTTTAGGCAAATCAAATTGTTGCAATAGAAATTTGGCTAATTTTTCATCACAAGCATGCGAGACTTCTAAACGTACAGCATCGCCAAAATTGCGTTGTACCAGTCCTTGCCTGAGCGCAGTGCGTAAGTTTTTAACGTCATCTTCGTCTACCGATAAATCTGAATGGCGCGTTACTCTGAATTGAGAAAAATT
>JAYVRE010000094.1:0-2490 GCA_043776535.1 Methylotenera sp.
CAAAAAAATCATGCCAGAAGCACAAGCTAATCTGCTTATTTGCTATGTTATTGGGCGCTGGCACCAATACGCTAAAAGCGGATTTAAACGAAAACCGACGGAATTGGCACAACAACAGATAACTATCTTAATGTAGCCTAATGATCATTACGCTTAAAAGTGCGGGTTAAGCCCACAATAACAAAGAAGCTTGTCATGCTGAACTTTACAGAGCATCTCACAACACCCATTGTCATGCTGAATGACTACCTGTCATACTGAACAACTTACTGTCATGCTGAACTTGATTCAGCATCTAGTCATGTTTAAGCACCAATTAAAAAAGCCCAGCAATTGCTAGGCTTTTTTGTTTAACACACTGCCTTTAAACTGATTGTTTACTGCGCTTTGCAAAACCAAATAAACCAAGTGCTGAAGCCATTAATGGCAATGCCGCTGGCACGGGTACAGAGCTTACTTCGTCTTGGTGTAATGTCCAAGTGCCAGGTTGGTTTTGATTAAATGCATAATCGTAAGCACCTGAAGTTCCATAAATATTAAAAGTATATTTAAGTGATTCATCAAATGGATTAGTACTAAAATTATCGAATGTATACAAATAAGTATAATTGCCAACAATTTGTTGATTATAAATATAAATACCCCAACTATTAACATTATTGTTAACAAAATCCATATTAAATTGATATTGGTTAGCACCGCTGTTATCAAGCGTATTGATGCCGTCAGTCAACATATAACTTGTCACTGGGTTATCAATACCATCTGCAAAAGTTGCACTGCCTGTGATACGTGGCCCAAGAGTTGAAGGCAATATATCAGAAGAATAATAATTTATAGCTGGATCATAGTTTTGATAAGTATCAAAAGCTTTTCCTACATAATCATAAGTAACACTTGTAGCATTTGCGGTACTGATTGCGCTGACCAACAGTAGTGTGGTGAGCATGGTTTTTTGAACAATTTTCATAAAACATCCCTTTAAGTAAAATAATAAATAAATTAATAACCAATCTCATACTTACTCATTACGGGGGGGGGGGGCAATAGCCCATTCGGGCTATTGGTGAACTTAATTCACAAGATTTGCAGATTTTTAAGGGCTGCGACTGTCCATGACGCCGTTGATGCTGAATCACTTCTTGTCATGCTGAACAATTACCTGTCATGCTGAACTTGATTCAGCATCTCGCACTTGCAACAGATTGCGGGTTAAACCCGCAATGACAGAAGAGAAAGACAAGACAGAGTAACTAGTTAAGTTAAAAAAATGCTTGCTTAACCAATGCCAGCCTTGCCTCAAACACAGCTTGTTTAATCTTTTCTGGTTCTGTTATGCCTTTTGCTAGTGCGCCAGCATCTATATTTAATGCGGCTTGCAGGGCAACCTTCATTTGCTTAGCTTCTGGTAAATGACAATTTTCTAAGCCTGTTCTGCCGCGCGAATCACATTCACACGCTTTTAAAAAATCTTCAAAACGCGAGGATTGCCGAAACGCATCAAGCTCAATTAAAAAGTTAAGCAGCGTTTCTGGCTTCATGTGCGTAACTTGATGCAATTTACCATGAAATTTAGCCACAATCACCGCTAACTCTTTGCAATCGTTAGGCACACGTAACCTAGTGCAAATATCTTTTAGCAAGTCTACACTGCGCATTTCGTGGCCAATATGGCGAGGCAAAATTTCAGCAGGCGTCGTACCTTTGCCAAGATCGTGCATCAGCGCAGCAAAGCGAATAGGCAAACTGAAATTTTGGGCTGCGGCATAATCAATCACCATCATCACATGGATGCCAGTGTCGATTTCTGGGTGATGTTGCGGCGGTTGCGGCACGCCCCATAATTTATCCAGCTCGGGCAGGATTTTTTGTAGCGCACCACTCGCGCGTAAAACCTCAAACATGCGGCTGGGTGCTCGCTCCATCAAACCTTTACTCAGCTCTTGCCATACACGCTCTGGCACTAGTGCGTCAACCTCTCCATTGTTAACCATTTGGCACATTAAACGCATTGTTTCGGGAGCGACTGTAAAGTCAGTAAACCGCGCAGAAAAACGGGCGGTACGTAATATTCGTACTGGGTCTTCGGCAAAAGCATCACTGACATGACGCAGCATTTTGGCTTGGATATCTGCAACGCCATTAAAGGGATCAGTCAGCGTGCCATGCTTATCTTGAGTTTCTGTATTCACGGCTTTAGCAATGGCATTAATGGTTAAATCGCGGCGAGCAAGGTCTTCTTCCAAAGTCACCTCAGGTGAGGCATGCACGATAAAACCTTTGTAGCCTGCTGCGGTTTTACGCTCGGTGCGCGCAAGGGCATATTCTTCATGCGTTTTGGGATGCAAAAACACAGGGAAATCTTTGCCAACGGGCTTGTAACCTGCATCTAACATGGCTTGCACGGTGCTACCCACCACCACGTAATCACGGTCTTTTACTGGCAAGCCAAGCAATTCATCACGTACTGCACCGCCTACGCAATAAATA
>JAYVRE010000095.1:0-2484 GCA_043776535.1 Methylotenera sp.
CCTGTGGTTGCCATGCCTAATTTACGTGCCGAATAACTGCCTAGCACGTAGCCTTGCAACACGCCATTTTCGACCAGCTTGCGTGATTTTGTCGCCACACCCTCGCTATCAAAGGAGCTGCTGGCAATGCCTTTTTTAAGATGTGGTAATTCTTCGATATTCAACAGCGGTGATGCGATTTGTGTACCCAAACTATCCAGCAAAAAAGACGACTTACGGTATAAACTGCCGCCAGAAATTGCACTAATCAAGGATGAAATCAAGCCGCTAGCCAATGGCGCTTCAAACAACACCGGAACTTGGCAAGTGCTAATGCTTTGCGCGCCTAAGCGCCGCACGGTACGCGCACCAGCTAGTTTACCCACATACTCGGCTGATTCCATGTCCGTCATATCTCTAGCATTGGTGTACCAATAATCGCGCTGCATAGCATCGCCGTCTTCTGCGATAACCGAACAACTAATGCTATGCTGCGAGCTAGGGTAGCCACCAACAAAGCCGTGGCTATTGGCGTAGGCAAACACGCTTTCACTATTAGAAACACCAGCGCCCTCAGAATTGGTGATACGTTTTCTGTCCACAGCAAACGCTGCTGCTTCGCAAGTTTTGGCGATTTCAATCGCGGCTTCCACGCTGATATTCCACGGATGATATAAATCTAAATCTGGTGTTTCTGTTGCCATTAAGTTAGCATCGGCCAAGCCACAAAACTCATCTTTGGCGGTGTATTTGGCGATATTACAAGCCGCTTCTACTGTGTCTTTCAATGCTTGCTGGCTTAAATCTGAGCTGCTAGCATGGCCTTTTTGTTGACCAAAATACACGGTCACCGAAACACCTTTATCGCGGTTATATTCAATATTTTCTGTTTCACCCAGGCGCACCGAAACGTTTTGGCCTGTGCCGTAACTCACCTCGGTTTCGGCGGACGACGCACCCGCTTGCTTGGCTAATTTCAGCACATCTTGAGTGATTTGTTTTAAGCTATTTAATTCCATTGTGTTGGTTTACCCAGCGCTCAAGCCGCCATTAAGTTTAAGTCGAAACTGTAAAAATGTTATCATACCGCATAACAACCTTGTATCTGCTGGACTCATAAAAACGTGGCTGAAAAAAACTATTCAATCGACCCTGACGCTGATGCAGATCAACCCATCAGCAAAACCCAGCTAAAGCGTGAAGCTGATGCTGCGCAAACTATCGGCAAAAAACTTATTGATTTATCTAAAGATAGATTAATCAAACTAGATCTACCAGAAGCCTTATTTGACGCGGTGATGGAAGCCAAACGGCTAACTGCAAATGGAGCCATTCGCCGCCAATTACAATACTTAGGCAGGCTGATGCGCGATATTGATAGCGCGCCAATTGTGGAACAATTGCAAGCTTGGGAAGGCAAAAACGTGCAAGAAAACGCGCGCTTTCACACCATGGAACGCTGGCGCACACGCTTGATTGCCGATCCTAAAGCGTTGCCTGAGTTTTTGGTGAGCTTTCCAGAAGCAGATATTCAGCAATTACGCACTTTAATTCGCAACGTACAACGCGAAGAGGCCGCACACAAACCACCCAAAAGTAGCCGTGAACTATTTAAATTAATTCGCGAAATAACAGAATTTAATACCACAACGGCAGATGACAACAATAACCTTGCGGATTGAGCGTTGATTATAAAGCAAGGATATAATATGGCTATCAAAAAAAAAGATTCAACTTCTTCTGATTCTGGCATTATTTATGCCCCATGGGAGCGGACATTCGCGCGTGTACTGACGCCTCTCGAAGAGTTTATTCATCACCAAACAGCTGGTAGCATTTTATTGGTAGTAGCCACAGCCGTTGCTTTATTTTTAGCTAACAGCAACACATTTAGTGAAGCATATCAGCATATTTTACATGCCTCTTTAAGCCTGACTTTAAACAATTGGGGCATTTCCATGAGCTTGCATCACTGGGTTAATGATGCGCTGATGGCCATATTCTTTTTTGTAGTCGGCATGGAGCTTAAGCGCGAACTATTGGTAGGGGAATTATCTGATATACGTCAAGCATCATTACCCATCATCGCTGCGATTGGTGGCATGGTAGTACCTGCCTTGATTTATGTACTGATTAATCCTGATGGCGTTGTCACAAAGGGCTGGGGAGTGCCAATGGCAACCGATATTGCTTTTGCAGTCGGTGCATTGGTCTTATTGGGCAAGCGCGTACCTAAATCACTTATTACTTTTTTAATTGCATTGGCCATTGCGGACGATTTAGGTGCCGTTTTAGTGATTGCTGTTTTTTATACCGAACAAATTGTCACCAATTGGCTAATCATTTCTGCAATTCTAGTCGCACTATTATTCGTGCTTAATTTTTCAGGTGTTCGAAGTGCATTCCCGTACTTCATCATTGCAGTTATCCTATGGTATGCCATGATGCAATCTGGGGTACATGCAACACTGGCTGGCGTATTAGGCGCATTTACTGTCCCTGCGC
>JAYVRE010000096.1:0-9614 GCA_043776535.1 Methylotenera sp.
CTGCTGCCATCATTAATTGCAATAATGTCGTAGTTTGGGTAATTCAACTTAAGCAATGCACCTATCGTTTCGTAAGCATTAGCGCCTTCGTTATAGCAAGGTACTAGCACGCTCACTTGTGGGTATTCTGTAAGAATTGGCGGCTCGGTAAATAAAGGCTCATTCCGCTCTTTTCTATAGTAAAAATAGAGCGCGCCTGCCATCCACAAATAGGCCATAAATAGTGGGTAATAGAAGGCAAAGTCTAACAACCACGCTGTTATGTTTTGATACCACATGATTAAAATTTACCCTTCATTTTTATCTTTTACTTTCTGGCAGCTTTTTGCTGCCGGGTAAATACGGAAAGTTTCGCGATGAAATATAAGGACGAATGGCTTCCATTTCAGGTTGATTCTTTAAGAAATCGTCAGGATAGTAACCAACATGTATCGCGCCCGCTTCGTTCAAGGCTTGTAGTTGCTGTGTTAGCACTTTGGTATCTATAGGTTTTTTAGTCTTCCAGTTGGTGGCTTGCAGCTCAAAAATCGTCTTCTGCAATCCATTTTTAGCGCTTTTTGCTTTATATACTAACGACTTAAGCCATGCTATTGGACTTTCCGCATTTTCCATAAACGGCATCGCCATCACTGCGGTGTAATCATAATTAGCTAAAAAGTTCGGGTAATTTTGGCTAAACCAGCGCTCGCTTTCTGGGTTTAATAGCGCAGGTGCGTACAAATTACGTGCGGTTTTTAATTGCGGTTGATAGCGTTTTAGCTCTTTGGCTAATTCCATTGTAAAGTCAGTTAAATACTGGCTTTTTAAAGTCATTAATTTAGCTGCTTGTATTGGGTCATGATTTATTTCAGTTATGTTTCCACGTAATTTAAAATCATCACGATATGCCACGCGCGCAAACTCGCTATCGTCTTCAAACTCTGATAAAACCGCATCATCGTGAAACAAAACTCCAGAAAACTTGGTGTAAGCGCCCAAATCGCTATAAATTTCTTTAATAATTTGCCGCGCTTCTGCCGAAAATGGCGATAAGCGTTTGTAGGCATTTTTATCTATTGCAGGTTGTGCTGATACCACTTGTAAAGCTTGCTGCTTTTGTTTGTCTTTAAGCTCAAAAGCCAGCAGAGGCATCCACGCATACACTTTCACATTGGCACGCGTTATCAGCTGCCAAGCCACGCGGCTAAACAAATCGGCGCGAACTGGGACATGGCGATTGGTGAAGTAAACCGCCTCTGCAACGCCATCGCCATTTGCATCTGAAAACGCTTGTAGATAAACAGTGGTGGGCGCTAGCGATTTCACTCGGTCTAGTAGTTTGTCTAAATTTTTAGCCAATTGCTCAGGATTTTCGTCAAATACAAAATCTAAATCGATATGCATTACGCGCTGTTTATCTAGGGCCATTTCACGCTTTTCAATTTCAGCCAGCCTCATTTCTGTGGGGTTAGTATCAATTAAAAATCGACCTACTTGTGCAAGACGATTGGTTTGAGCTTGCTCATTCTCGTCAAGCGTTAAAGTAATCGGCATTCCAAGCTCATTGGCAAGCTCTCTTGCAACGGCGTTTTGTGCACCGTATGGCCATACCATTGCCTTTGAGGGCTTTCCAGTAAGCTTTTGAATCAGACTATTATTTTTAAGCAAGTCCTGTTTTATGCGTTCGCGATAGCTTTCGCGCGATTCGTAGGTTTTAGTCACCGCGTCATATTGCAAAGTCACTGCGGCTTGCATTTTATTGCCTTGTGGATTAGCCAATATGCCGCGGTGCAAATCGTAGCTATGCGATGCAAACTCTACCAAGCCAGAATCTGCCATCTCTTTAATTTGCTGCGCACTTAGAAAGCGTTCGCGAGCTACTTTTTCATCTCCATATTGCACCATTTGGCCACTTTTAACTTCTAGCCAACTGCCCACCAGTGCCGAAACTGCAGGATATTTATACAATTTGAGTAAAGGATAAACACGCGAATATACGCTTTCATAGCCATCATCAAAGGTCAACAACACGGGCTTGCTTGGCAACAATTTTTTGCCTAGTTTGGCATCTAATAAATCATTTATACTCACTGGATGATAGTCGTGCGCTTGCAACCATGCAAAATGGCGCGCTAGATTTTTGGTGGAGATAGTCGTGGTTTCTTGTTCCAGGTCTCCATCGACTTTGTCTATCACGTCGTGATAGCTAAACACATCGAATGTTTGCACAGAAGCGAAAGTTGCCTCTGCAAAAGCGGTTTCGTTAACTAGCAACAACATTAATAATAAAAATATTTTCATCGTTTTAAAAAACTAAATTTAACCTTGCAAAAAGTTGGGTGAAAAATTCATTTGTGCCGTCATAAGCATGCTGGGTTCTACTTATGCCGTAATCAATTTCAAAGCGGTTATCCCATTTAAACTGTTGCTCATAACTAATCAACCACGAGGTATTTGATCCAAAACTTTGCTGCCAATATTCACCCGCGCCAACTTGCAATCTATGCCCGAAAGAACGCTCATACCGACGCCATAGCAGCCATTCATTATCCAGAATTGCGCCCACTTCCATATCGCGCGATGGGTTAAAGTAATTCACATTGCTTTCACTATTGCGCGAGGTGTCCATGCGCAAGTGCGTGGTCAGCTTGTAGTGCGGCTTGGTGATTAATCGTCTATCTAAAGTCAAGGAAATCGATTGGCGTTGGTTGCCGTCATCCATTTTCATGTAACTAACGCCCGCAGTAGCGCGCGTCAGGTCGCTCCAGCGGTAAGTGCTACTTGCGCTAATGAGGTCGCCACTTGTGCCTACTCTTAAGCCGCGCAGTGGCATTTGACTAGAGTTAATATCTAAAGTTGAAGCGAAAGTCCAATAATCATTCATGCGATAATCGGCTGTTAGTGTTGTGCTAACGCCAATTTTAGACAAACTCGGCTGGCTGATTTGTCCACTAAATCGCCAATCTCTATTGGTATATTCCAAACCCACACCTGGGTATAACACACGCCCAGTACCTTCGGGGAAAGTAGCATGATCATACTGCGTGCTGACAAAAGCGCGATAGTTGTAATTGATAGGTTTTGAGTATAGAACCGCATTTAAACCTTGCGAACGATTACCAAACGTCGAGCCAGCCGATTTAGTGCTGTAGCCGTCCATGGTTAATTGATTTTTGTTGTGTAAATCCCAACGCTGGCTTAAAGCTTGCACAGTCAAATTTTCTGGATATTCTGCAACAAGTGGCTGTATTTCAATTTCTGCAAGCTGCCAATCGCGTATATCTAGATGTGTATTAGCTAGATTTATCCTAGGCGAAACTTGATCAGGATAATCATTGCTTACCTCATAAAAACTTTGCTCTGCGCGCTCTATCCAGCCACGCCAGCGCCATATTTCACCCAAGGCCATCCGCACACTACTATTCATTGGGCCTACATTATTTAATGCCTGAAAACGCTGCTCGGCAGTTTCCAAATCGTCACCATAAGCACGCACATAATAGGCTTTGCTATCAGCATCTAACTTGTTATCTTCCGCCCTTATAACAGGGTTTTTAGGCCTGTTTCTATAGGCAGCAAGGCTTTGCGATAACTCATCAATAAGTTTTGTAGCCTGCTCGTGCTGCTCCAACTCAATCAGTGCATAAAATTTAGAGAATTTAGTTTGTATATTGGTGGGATCTTTAATTAAAGAAGATTCGTAGGCTTTAAGCGCCTCTTCAGGCATCCGCTGGTATAAATAAGCGTCACCTGCTGCGCTTAACACGTAGGCTGGCGGATCAATTTTGGCGTTATTTAATTGCTGGTAATGCGTGATGACGTCTTGCATTCGATAGCGATCGCGCAACGCCACCATGCGATCGAATACTAAATTTCTATTTATACCCGTGTTAAGCTTGTCAGAACTTAAATCTAGGCCATTCCAATCACATTGGCAGGCCTCATCTAGTTTAAGCAAAGCCTTGTCAGTATCTGCAAAGCGCTGTGCTGAAATTTTTGTATTTAACTGACCCCATGCAATATGCTGTGCTGCGCTGTCATTGTTAATTTTATTAATTTCGGTTTGGTCTGCCGCATTAGGGTATTGCAATGCCAATGCCAAAGCCTGTTTGGTAGCACCTGCCTCGCGTGCAGCAATAATTAAAGCACGAGCTGCGTCTAAATCTTGATTATTTATTTCTAGCAAACGAATATTTGCGTCTATTACCACCACTGGCTGTTTAGATTGCTGGCCCAAATAAGACATAGCGCGGTAAACATCGGCATTATTTGGATATTGTTGACGTAATTTTGACAGCTGTGTTTGAGCTTCAGCAAATTTTCCTGCATCGGTAAGTGTGAGTGTTTTGCCTAATGCAGGGTCGAGTTCTTTTGCATCTCGATTGATTAATTCTTGATAGTAATTAAGAGCTTGTGGAAACTGCGCGGTATTACGGGCGGCTTTAGCCAAAGCCTTCACACCATAGCTAGGCATACTTTTAATGTTCGTATCAACAGCAACGGCCAAGGCTTCTTGGTATTTTTTTGCCCATGTCAGCACAACAATGTAATCGGCTTTAATGCCTATATCAGCGGGCGCTTCATTCACTAACTCTACAAACGCAGGCAAAGAAACCTCAAAGCGGCCTTCTCGTGCTGCTTGCAATGCGGTTTGGCGACGTTGTCCCAAACTCAGTTTAGCAGCCTCTTCAGCCGCCAATAGGGGCATTGCTACACCCTCTAGCAGTGAGGCCAGTAAAACTATTTGAACAATTTTTTTCTTTTTACAATACACACCTAACCACCTTCAAATTAAATATAAACAGCTAGAAAATCTCAGCCATTAAACATCCATAGCTTAGAGCCAGCAAAAAACATGCCATTACTTTTTTTGTGGGAGCTTTTTTGCACAAAGGAACGTTGAAACGGCTATCAATAACCGCATTTAAAACTTGCGCGATTATACAGAGTTGGTCAATATTTGGTAACACCCTATTAAGGTGTCGTGCGTAGATTTTACATAAACTTACAAACTACTTTTAACTTATGTTTTGTGTAAACTTTTTTATATCGCGCAATTGGCGCTTGGTTGGTCGCCCTGCCCCACGCTCACGCACGGCATGGTCATTCTCGCGGGTGATTTTTGCATTGTCGCGTTTTTGTTGGCTGGCTTCAGTCTCAGCAAATAGCAAAGCGGCTTCTGGTGCACTACGCCTTATATTGCTTAAGCCTGTTACTTGCACTTCTATTTCAAAATCTTTGTTACGAATATTGATTAAAGCGCCGATTTTGACTTCTTTGGCGGGTTTGGCGCGGTCACCATCTACCCGCACTTTGCCGCTATCTACGGCATCGGCGCTCAAGCTACGTGTTTTAAAAAAGCGCGCCACCCATAGCCATTTGTCTAAACGACACTTGTCGTCTTTGTCTTCAACCATACCAATATTCAACCATGAAAAAATTAACCATGAAAAAATTTAAGATAAATAAACATACTCGCAAGCGATAAATACATAGAGGTCTTTGCACGAAGTAATTTTAGGGCACCTTTAACCTTAAAAACTCACAATCCCGTCGCAAAATTAGGGCTTATGTGGCTGCGGTTGATTGCTCTCTAGCGTTTTACGATAGGCGGCCAGCGTCGCATCAACATGCCCCATCACCGTGTTTACTGCATAGCTACCATCCTTATTCTGCGCGCCTGCTGGCTTACCTGTCAGATATTCTATGCCTTCCAGCACATGGTCGATAGTAATAATATGAAACTTGCCTTCTTCAACCGCTTTAACGACCGTTTTATCCAGCAGCAAATGGCGCTGATTGCGCTTAGGAATAATCACGCCCTGTTTGCCATTTAAGCCCAACGCTTGGCACACCCTAAAATAGCCTTCAATTTTCTCATTCACGCCACCAATCGGCATCACTTCGCCAAATTGGTTGAGTGCGCCTGTCACCGCAATGCCTTGCTGAATCGGCAAATTCGCCATCGCCGAGAGCAGCGCAAATAGCTCCGCACAGCTGGCAGAATCGCCTTCTACACCGTTATATTCTTGCTCAAATACCAGCGAAGCATTCAAACTTAAAGGCGCTAAATGGCTGAAACTGGCGCTTAGCCAATTTTGCAAAATAAAAATGCCTTTATCGTGATTCGGGCCGCTCATATTCACTTCGCGGTCGATATTAATCAAGCCCTTGCCGCCTGGGTAGCAGCGTGCCGTTATCCTGATGGGAGACCCAAAACTCGCATCGCCAAGCTCAATATGCGTGAGGCCATTCACCTGCCCCACCACCTCGCCATGCACTTGAATCAACAGTTCGTTATCAATAATCGAATCGCGAATCTGCTCTTCAAAATAACGATTACGGGCCGATTTGGCTTGAATCGCCAATTGCACATGCGCGGCATCCACAACGCTCACATTGCCTGCAAAGGCCACACTTTCTAGCATTAAGCGCTCTAAAAATGCAAAGTTGGTGCTGATACGGCTTTGATCTTCTTCTAAGCGCTGTAGCCCGCCAATTAAGCCAGCCACGGCCTCACGTGTAAAGTGCGCGCATTGGTGCTGCACACATTTTTGCGCCACAAAACCCGCAATTGCGGCATAATTTTCGGCATTTGCCAAAATGCGCTCGGCAAATTCGACTTTAATGGGAAAATGATTAAAAAAATCGGGCTGTTCGTCCAAACAATCGTAAAAGTCTTCACGCGTGGCAATCAACACCAGCTTGACTTGTAGCGGCAACAGCGTGTTATTCACCACATAATTTGCGCTTTGTGCACCGCTACTCGCATCTTCAATTTGTAGCGTGCCATTACGCAAAAATCGATGCAATTTTTCAATCATTTGTGCGCCATTTTGCTCATCACTCAACAAATCACGCAAATGCAGCAGCAGCATGCCGCCATCGGCTTTATGCAAATTGCCCACACGTAAGCGCAAAAAGCTTGGTAAAACTGAGCTATCAGAGGCACTCTCAAGTGCGCCAAATAAGGATTGCAGGCTAGGGTCGTTATCGTAAATCACAGGCTGATTAAGCGCTTGCGTCACGGTATTTTGATTATCCACTAGCAAATTCACGCGAAAACGCGCAAAGAAAGTTTCACTGATTAAGCCTTCTAAATTATTGTCAGACTCGCTACTTGAAGGCGGCTGCCAAGCTTTTAAATACGCCAAAGTCTCTTGGCTAACCAGTTTAAAATATTGATTTAATGAGTCTTTGCAATCATCAAACGTTATTTCAAGCTTTGCCATGGCGGTGCTTAACCATTGTTCTGCAAGTTTCAGCATCGCTTGCTGGTTTGCGGCAGTAGCAAAATTGGGCATTTCCAACATCAGCGCGCGCGCAAAAATGTCCATCTCTGCGCGCAACCTTTGCCCGGCGCCCGCAGGCAGCTTTACCAGAGTGGGTTGCTGCAATTGCTCAAAATCATAAATAGCAACTAAATCGTGTAAATTGGCGGGTGATTTTTGTTTGGCAACCTCGTGCATTGCACTTTGCATTAATGAGCTGCGGCCGCTACCATGCTCGCCCAACACGATTAAATTAAAGCCACTTTGGCGCATATTCAAGCCAAACATCGCGGATTTTTTTGCCTCGCTTTGTGCCACCCAACCGTGAATATGTGGCTGATAACCGATTGAATTTCCAAGCAATTCTTCGGTTGTCTTAAACTTAAAATCGTTTAAGGATATTGCTGCGTTTAAATCTTTTGGCTTTAAAATTTGCATAATATTAACTTTAATTTTTCCAACTTTGTATTTTCAACTTTATTTTTCCCAACGTTCTTTGGCTTCATCATCTGCCAATTTAGCCTCTACCCAGCGTTCGCCTTGGTTTGTAGCTTCTTTTTTCCAAAATGGCGCGCTGGTTTTTAAAAAATCCATTATAAATTCGCAGGCTTTAAATGCCTCGCCTCGATGCACGCTAGTCACCGCTACCAACACAATTTGGTCCAACGGTTTTAGCGTACCTACACGGTGAATAATCAAGCTATCTATAATATCCCAGCGTAATTTAGCTTCATTTTCAATTGCCGCCAGTGCTTTTTCGGTCATTTCAGGGTAATGCTCAAGCGTCAGCGTGTTAATCGTATCGCCATCGCTGATGTCGCGCACTTGACCAACAAAGCTCACCAACGCACCAATATTAGCCCGCCCTGCAAGGCGCATGGATGTTAGCTCCTGGCCTAGGTCAAAATCATCTATTTGGATGCGAACTGTCATTTTATTGCTACTGCACTCCCTCTCCCCAACCCTCTCCCACAGGGGGAGAGGGGGTATTTACTTAATGCTTTAATAATCAGCGCTGTAACTCAGCAAGGCCACAATCACATCTCCCTTTCTCATCAAGCGATGGGGGGCGTTATTCTAAGACTTTAACAATCTGTAACTTACCTGCCAAAATTCTATTCATAACTCCCTCTCCCCTTGTGGGAGAGGGTTGGGGAGAGGGGTGCTGCTTGTAAATGCTGCAATATTGTCATTAAAACACCTTCCAAATTTTGTATCACATCATTATTCCAAAACCTCAACACCCGAAAGCCCATTTTTAGCAGCTTAGTATCACGCAAAACATCGTCTTTACTTTGCCCGTGCTGTCCGCCATCGATTTCAACAATTAATTTTTGCTCAAAACAAACAAAATCAACAATATAATCAGTAATAGGCACTTGCCGTTTAAATTTATGATTCATCAACCTGCCAGCTCGTAATGCTTGCCAAATCTTAAGTTCAGCATCTGTTTGGTTAGTACGCAGTGCTTTTGCGAACTTAATATTATGATGTGGCAATCACCCTCTCCCTAGCCCTCTCCCATCAAGGGAGAGGGAATATTTAGCTTAATTTACAATTACTTAATAACTACCCACCAGTCACAGGCGGGAAAAACGCCACTTCGTCACCCGCTTGAATTACCGCCAAATCGTCCACCAGCACATGGTTAATCGCCGCGCGCACCACTTGTTTGCCATTGAATAAGCTAGCCCACGTATCACCACGCAGGGACAGGTAATTTTTTAGCGCTGTGATGGTTGAAACTTCCGCAGGCAAGTCAAGCTCTTCAGTCGAATAGTTCACTGCTTCTTTAATTCTAGCGAAGTATAATATTTTTATAATCATAAACTTATAATATAAATCTAATGTTTTTTATCATCTATAATATCGTCAACGGCATCTAGCAAATCAATCGGTTGATTGCCGAGTTCTACACGTTCAATCTGCGCAAATCTTCGGGTGATTTTTTGACTGCTCACATGCACATCTTGCGCGTTTTCGTGCGCTTGGCGAATATTATCCGCTAGTTTTTTCATACGCACATCAAAGCGCTCAAAATCTTTGCTCAACTTACCCAGCTCGTCCTTAATAATATGCACTTGTTTACGCATTTCCACATCTTTTAGCACTGCGCGCGCAGTGTTCAGCACCGCCATTAGCGTGGTGGGCGAAACCAGCCACACGCGCTTATTCATGGCGTAGTCAATCACTTCAGGGTGATAGGCGTGAATCTCAGCAAACACAGCTTCGGCAGGTATAAACATCACTGCGCCATCACTCGTAATATTGGGGATAATATACTTGCTGGCGATGTCATCGACATGCTTTTTAACGTCTAATTTAAATTGCTTCTCAGCCGCATTCTGTGCGGCTTCTGGCAAT
>JAYVRE010000097.1:0-9579 GCA_043776535.1 Methylotenera sp.
ATGAAAGTTTATTACGACAAAGACGCAGACCTTAACTTAATCAAAGCCAAAAAAGTAACTATTGTAGGTTACGGCTCGCAAGGTCACGCGCACGCTGCAAACCTTAAAGATAGCGGCGTTACCGTCACTATTGGCTTGCGTAAGGGCGGCAGTTCATGGGCTAAGGCTGTGGCTGCTGGCCACAACGTACAGGATATTGCCGATGCGGTAAAAGACGCTGACGTTATCATGTTGTTAATCCCTGATGAAACCATGGCGCAGATTTTTAACGAAAACGTGGCGGATAATTTAAAACAAGGCGCAACTTTGGCTTTCGCGCACGGCTTTAACATTCACTACAACCAAATTACGCCACGCGCTGATTTAGACGTCATTATGATTGCACCTAAAGGCCCAGGCCACACCGTGCGTAGCGAATACCTAAAAGGTGGCGGCGTACCTTCTCTGATTGCCGTGTATCAAGATAAATCTGGCAAAGCCAAAGATTTAGCGCTTTCATACGCAGCCGCAAATGGCGGCACAAAAGGCGGTGTGATCGAGACTGATTTCCGCGAAGAAACCGAAACGGATTTATTCGGCGAGCAAGCCGTTTTATGCGGCGGCGCAGTTGAGTTAGTTAAAGCTGGCTTCGAAACGTTAGTAGAAGCGGGCTACGCGCCAGAAATGGCCTACTTTGAGTGCTTGCACGAGCTTAAATTGATTGTCGATTTAATGTACGAAGGCGGCATTGCCAACATGAACTATTCTATTAGCAACAACGCGGAATACGGCGAATACGTGACTGGCCCTCAAGTGATTAACGATCAATCACGCGCTGCCATGAAGCAAGCGTTAGCCAACATTCAAAACGGTAATTACGCGAAACAATTCATTTTAGAAGGTCGCACCAACTACCCTGAAATGACCGCTAGACGCCGCTTAAACGCCGCTCACCCGATTGAACAAGTAGGCAGCCAACTACGCGCGATGATGCCGTGGATTGCGAAAAATAAATTGGTTGATCAATCTAAGAACTAGTTGTTAGTTGTTAGTAAGGCAAAGGACAAATCGTTAAACGCTTTGTCCTTTTTATTAACTCCGTCATTCCGACGAAAGTCGGAATCCAGAGGCGTATAGTTTAAAGTCACTAGATTCCGACTTTCGTCGGAATAACGAGAAACAAGGTAAACACAATTGAAACCCAGCATCCTTTTACAATATTTGCTCCCCAAACAATCCATTACGGCGCTTGCAGGCCTGCTCGCCAATAAGCAATGTGGCGCGCTCACCCCAAAAGTCATCGCTTGGTTTGTAAAGCGTTATGGCGTGAATATGGCGGAGGCGGTTAATTCTGATATTGCCAGCTATGCGAGCTTTAACGAATTTTTCACTCGTCCGCTAAAAGTCAATGCCCGCCCGCTCGCCCATTGTGATTTTATCTGCCCCGTCGATGGCGCAATTAGCCAATTAGGAACAATCGAAAAAGACCAAATTTTTCAAGCCAAAGGCCACCACTATTCAACATTAGCACTAGTTGCAGGCCAACAAGCATTGGCAACCAAGTTTGAGAATGGCCATTTCGCTTGCCTTTATTTAAGCCCCAAAGATTACCATCGCATTCACATGCCATGTGATGGCGCGCTTAAAAGCATGGTTTATGTGCCTGGCGATTTATTCTCGGTAAACCCTACTACCGCAGCGAATGTTCCAAATTTATTTGCGCGCAATGAACGTGTAGTGTGTGAATTTGAATCTGCTATACACGGCACATTTGTGATGGTGCTGGTAGGTGCGACCATTGTCGGCAGTATGGCAACGGTTTGGCACGAAGCGATTGATGGTGCAAAAAATGGCATCATTAATCCACCGCGCTCTAAGAATATACGCAGCTGGAACTATGAAAATATCGATCTAAAACAAGGCGATGAGATGGGGCGCTTTTTATTAGGCTCTACCGTAGTGATGCTGTTTGAAAAAGATGCGTTAAAATTTAATGCAGATTGGCAGCCCGCGCGTAGTATCAAACTTGGCGAGATGATGGGGCAGTTGTAGGAGCGATTTTTAAATCGCGAATTTTCAACATTTTTTCGCGATATAAATATCGCTCCTACAAAATCTATTCCTGCTTTACGACGACTTTAGTATGCGGACTAGGCTTAATTTTATGATGCAAATGCGTCGATAACTCATTCAATGCCAACTTATACACCTCGCGCTTAAAGTCAATCACATCTTCAAGTGGCACCCAATAATCGCTCCAACGCCACGCATCAAATTCAGGGTGCTGGCTAGCACGCAAAGAAACATCAGTATCGCGACCCACCATACGCAACAAATACCAAATCTGTTTTTGGCCTTTGTAACTGCCGCGCCATTCACGCTTAACCCAGCTAGATGGCACCTCGTAGCGCAACCAATCACGGGTACGACCTATAATCTGCACATGCTCTGGGCGCAAGCCGACCTCTTCCATCAGCTCACGATACATGGCCTGCTCTGGGCTTTCGCCATGGTCAATGCCACCTTGTGGAAACTGCCAAGCGTGCTCTCTGATACGCTTGCCCCAAAACACCTGATTTTGAGCGTTGCACAGAATAATCCCCACATTCGGGCGAAATCCGTCACGATCTAACATATTGCGACTACCTTAAATATTTATGTCATTTTTTCATATTTTTGCCGCTATTGAAAGCTGTATTTAGAAAAGTGAAAGCTGTATTTGGGAAAGCGCGCATTTAGTTTTAGAATGGGCTTATGAAAATAATTATTTTACTGCTGTTATCGCTGCTTGTAACATGCGCGCCAATCATCAATAAAACCAGCACTGCCTACATTACCAACCAAGGCGACAACACGGTTTCTGTCATAGATATTGGCCAAGCCAAAGTCATTAGCACGGTTAAAGTTGGCAAAGCGCCAGTGGGCGTGGCGGTTGCTGCCAAATTAAAACGCGCGTTTATCACAAATGTAGAAAGCAGTAATATTTCGGTAATCGATACCAACACCAACAAGGTGATTGAAAGCATTGCCCTGCAAGGCGCACCGGTAGGCGTTGCTGTAGCACCTAACAATAAATTTCTCTATGTGGCAGATTGGTATAGTGACAAAATTATTGCAATTGATACCGCCAATTATGCGCAGCGGCGCGAGGCCATCGTAGCAAAAGCGCCTGCGGGCTTGGTAGTGAGCCACGATAGCAGCACTATATTTGTGGCGGCGCGTGATAGCAATGAAATCGCAGTGATTGATGCGGCAACGCTTACAATAACCAAACGCATTGCCGTTGGCACACACCCGTTTGGCGTGTCAATAAGCAATGATGGAAGCGCGCTTTATGTGGTGAATGTGTACGAAAATTCGGTTTCCGTCATCGACACAAAAACATGGCAACAAACCAAAATAAAAGTAGGTGAACATCCATACTGCGCTGTTGTCAGCCCAGATAATAAAACTTTATACGTGACGAACACGCAAGATGATACAGTTTCGATTATAGATTTAGCCAGTCAAAAAACACTCGCCACTATAGAAGTTGGCATGACACCAGAAGGCATCAGCTACGACGCAACAAACAAGCTGGTGTTGGTCGCCAGCTGGGGTGAAAATAAAGTCAGTATCATTGACGCTACAACTAACAAGCTAAAAGGTCACATTAAAACGGGCGATAAAAGCCGTGCATTCGGGCAATTTGTATTGTCCGAACAATAATGTAGGAGCGATATTTATATCGCGAATGCTATGTATCAATTATTACTATTGCTATCGCGATTTAAAAATCGCTCCTACATCATGCGCTTGTAGGAGCGGCGTGCAACCGCGAAAAAATGTGGCGAAATAAGCTACACCGCTTCTGGGCTACAAGCCCCACCTACAAAACCATCATCAGCCGCCGTCAACGCCACTCATCATTAAGCGTTACTCAAAGCGTGGGCAACTTGCCGCAACTGATTTATAATAACGCATTGTTTTTATTTACTCGTTTTTACCTATTGGAGATATTGAATGAAAAAGTTTTTAGCATTGCTAGCCTTGGCAATTTTGCCACTTACAGCAGCAGCACACGGTCCTAGCCCACAAAAAGTGGAGAAAACCATCACTATTAAAGCGCCGCCTGCCAAAGTGTGGGCAATTGTGAAAGATTTTGGCAATATGCACACTTGGCACCCAGGCATTGCCAGCACCAAACTAGAGAAAAAAGGCGAAGAAACGTTTAGAACACTCACGCTAAAATCTGGCGGCGATATTGTTGAAAAGTTGCGTAGTGCCGATGACGCCAGCATGAAAATGAAATATGAAATCGTTAGCGGCGTAGCGCCAGTGGCCGATTACAACGCATTTATGACGGTTACCGCTGGGCCAGGCGCTGGCGAATCTACCGTGACATGGGTTGGTCGTTTTTACCGTACTTATAAGTTAAACCCGCCTATTCCAGCTGGTCAAGATGATGAAACCGCTGTGAACTTTATTACTGGCGTATTTGATAGCGGTTTAGCTGGCTTAAAAAAGGCTGCCGAAAACTCAAAGTAACAAGTGCCGCCACAACATCGGCGGCAACGAGCAACTCATCTGCCGCTAGTAATTTAGCAGTTAGAAAACCTTGGTGGAAGTTTTGGTAACACTGTAGGAGCGGCGACTCGCCGCGATAAAACATCGGCACGAGGGCGTGCCTCCTACTAAACAATTAACTTGTAGGAGCGCAATTTATTGCGCGAAAGCAATGGTGGTAATTGATATATCATTTTCGCGATTTAAAAATCGCTCCTACATCATGCGGTTGTAGGAGCGGCGACTCGCCGCGATAAACGGTCAACAATCGGCACTAGGGCGTGCCTCCCACTAAAACCAAGCGCTTAAGTGACGAATTTTGTAGTTAGTGACACTTTTTGTCAGTGTAATATTTAAAAAAGCAGGGTAAATCCTGCTTTTTTAATTTCAATTTACACACGTTAATGATTTAGCCTAAAAACACCTATCAATTATCTTTAAAAAAATATTTATTTGTTTAGAATCATTGCATTATGTATTTAAAAGAAAAGTTGGCACAGCCGTTGCTAATACTTATTCAAGCACTGCTATCAACTACTTAAAACAGTGTTTGAATATCTAGTGTACTTATTACTTTATTTTTTACAAAGGAATTTAAAATGAAACAAATCCAAAAAGGTTTTACCTTAATCGAGTTAATGATTGTTGTGGCAATTATTGGTATTTTAGCTGCTGTTGCCATTCCACAATATGCTAACTACATCTCACGCACTAACGCAGCCGCTACTTTATCTGAGTTAGCTGTTTATAAAACATCAATTGGTATTTGTGCGCAAGAAAACGCTGGCGTATTAACGACTTGTGCCGCTAATACTAATGGTATTCCTAATGTAGCTACAACCGGTGCAAACAGTAATTTAGCAAGTGGGGCTGCAATGGCAATTGCCCCAACTGCAACTGTTGTAACAATTACAGGTACAAGCAAAGCAGCTAATACAGCTGGTACAAAATTAACGTATAGTTATGCTAACACTGCAGCAGTTGCAGGTGACTCTGCAATGATTTGGGTAATGTCAGGTAACTTGTGCAACGATACACGCGGCATTAAAGCTGGTACTGCAGGTTGCTAAAAATATGTTAATAACTGTGTTATCAATAACACAGTTATTAACTAAGCAGATCAAAAAAGCCATTCTACCGAATGGCTTTTTTTAAAACAATTGTATTAAAAATATATTCTAATAACTGTAAAGTAAAAATGATGAATTATCAAAAAGGTTTTACTTTAATCGAACTAATGATTGTTGTAGCAATTATCGGTATTTTGGCTGCAGTTGCAATACCACAGTATGCAGATTATGTTTCACGTACCAATGCAGCCGCTACATTATCTGAGTTAGCTGTTTATAAAACATCAATTGGTGTTTGCGCGGCAGAAAACGCTGGCGTATTAACCAATTGTGCCGCTAATACTAATGGTATTCCTAATATAGCTGCAACCAGTGCCAGCAGT
This sequence comes from Methylotenera sp., assembly GCA_043776535.1. Lineage (GTDB taxonomy): Bacteria > Pseudomonadota > Gammaproteobacteria > Burkholderiales > Methylophilaceae > Methylotenera_A. Next base: position 5,978 of record JAYVRE010000097.1, read on the forward strand.
AACTTAGCCAATGGTGGTGCAATGACAATTACCCCAACTGCAACAGTTGTAACAATTGTTGGCAAAAGTAAGGCAAACCTAGATGGTGTAAAAATGGATTACAGTTATGCAAATAACCCGATTGTATTAGGCGACTCTTCTATGATTTGGGCAATATCTGGTACCATTTGCCATGGTATTCGCGGTATAAAAACTGGTACTGCAGGATGTTAATATTTTAATGACGATGTATGGCGCCAAGTAAAGACTTATTAATTAGCTTATTTAACTTATTTAACAATCAATCTATGAACAAGTTTAAAGCCGCAGGCATTCATTTTTTAATCAGTGTTGTCATAGTCTCAATCGTTTTGGCTGGCATGGTATTAATGTGGTATCCCAACCAGTATTTTAAACTAATGGGTGGCTTGACTTTAATTATTACGCTTGCATGTGTTGATGTGATACTTGGGCCGTTGTTAACTTTGATTGTGTTTAAATCTGGTAAAAAATCACTTAAATTTGATTTATTTTGTATTGCTGTTTTTCAAACATGTGCGCTGGCGTATGGCGTATATGTAATGTTTGAAGCGCGACCTGTATTTACCGTTTTTAATAAAGATTCGTTCAAAATTTCTTCAGTAGTAGATATTAGTGCAGACGAACTAGAAAAAGCGAGGCGGCCTGAGTTTAAAAAGTTATCGATTACAGGGCCAAAATTAGTTGGCATTTACACGCCAGATAAAAAAAATAAATACGAATGGATGTTTGCGATGACAGAAAGTGATATCGCTTATCGATACCCAAGACTGTTTGACGAATATGACTTACACCGCAGTGAAGTTATAAAAGCGGGAAAGCCTTTTAATGTTCTATACTTAAGTAGTGCTGTAAATAAATTGGCAGCAGATAACTTTTTAGAAAGTACTAAACGCCAAAAAACAGATTTTTTATTGCTGCCTATTAGCTCTGAACTGGCTCAGATGACAGCTGTGGTGGATGCTAAAACCGGTGACTTTGTTGGTATTATCGACGCGACTTTAGCTAATACTCAATAATAAATAAATATAAATATAAATATAAATATAAATATAATGTGTTATGTGACTTGCAAGCCAATATCCATGCGGCTTTCGCGCATGAATAACCAGGTTTGACGTGTAAATAACCAACTTTAGTAGGTATATTTCACGGGCAAGCCAAATACTGGCTCAGCTGGTATATTCTGCGGTGATGGCAATAACTGGTTAAGAGCAGGTATTTTGATAACCGCTTTAAATACACGATTTAAATTGATTTAACTGTTTGCCCGCGTGCCGCCCGCCAGCACAATGGCGTTAATGCCAAACTGCGCTAAAATAAACGCGGCTGCGCTGCTGCGGCGGCCTGTTTGGCAATATACGATATATTCTTTTGTGTTGTCTAATTGCGCAATAAAGCCACGCAGCTCGTGCAAGGGTGCGTTGATTGCGCCTTCGATATGGTCGTAAGCGTATTCGGTGGCAAAGCGCACATCTAGCCACATTGCGCCAAGCGTGACTTTGGTTTTTGCCTCCGCCATATTTAAGGTGCTTATTACTGGCGCTTTAAGTAGCTCTACAAAATCCTCTTTTTTAAGCCTTAATAATTGGCCATCGGTTTTCATGGTGACCGTTGCGTTGCGTTTGTTGTCAGAGACTAAGGCTTCTTCACCAAAACCAGCGCCATCAGAGATTTCTGCTAACACTACTTCTCGATAGTCTTTTATACGAGTAACAACGGCTGTGCCTTGCTGAATTAAATAATAGTAATCGCCCTCTTGGCCCTGCGTGATGATGCGCTGCCCAGCCTCAACATTTTTTGGCTCTAATCGTTCAAACATGGCTTCGATATTGGTTGCTGGCAGTTTTGCGAATACGCCATTTTGTAATTTAAATGCGTTAAAACTGGCTGCGTCTAGTTTCCATTCGCTGGTTGGTTTCACTTGCTTGCTTTGTGCGGGTGGATAGCCAGACAGCTGATCCCAAGTCATCATAATATCAAGCAGATCTACATCGATGTGCACCACTTCAATCGGCGTAAGTGCAATGGTATCTTTAATTCGCAAGCGGCCAGTATCTATGGGGTGTTTGGCGGCATCGGTGCCAGCACGCAAAATGAGTTTATTGCCGTTTTCATAGCGGATACCTAAATCGCCCGCTACTAAATATAGCGCTTGTGTGCCATTGGCACTCATACGGGTTGGGTCTAAATCTTCGCTGATTTTATCCACAAAACACACTGCCGCTAACTCTTCTAGCCGTTTAGGTGAAAGCCTTGCTATAGGCTCAAACCGAGCCAATATAGATTTATCTATTGAAACAGGTTGATTATTTTTAGCCATCAATACGATTCTTTAAAGGTCAAATAAGTGTTGATGGCGCAGTGCTTGGCAGTGCTGGGTTTTAGGATGTGCAGCGATTTCTTGCATAATTTTTGCATCCTCGCCTGGTTTTAAGTGCGTAATAAAAGTTTGTGGGTGGCTTTGACATTGCGCCAATTCACCCGCAAGCGTATTGGGGCATAAATGCTTTGAAAGCACCGCCAGTTCTGTATCTGCATTACTAAATGCGGTTTCTATAATTAAATATTTCAAATTTTCTATTTTATTAACGTGCTGCCAAAACGCTTCACTGCCCGCAGTATCCCCAGTAAAGACCAAGCTATGCGCACCACTATCTATTTGGTAGCCCACCGCTGGCACCGTATGATTGGCAGGCAGCGCAGTCAAGGTTTTATGATTAACGCACACAGCCTCACCCACAGTAATTTCGTTATAAATAAGAAAAGGCGTGGCTGCATCGGGGATTTTATTGAAATCTGGCCATATCAGCCAATTAAAAACATGCTGTTTTAAAATATGAATCACTTCCGTAGTGGCGTGCAGCGTCACTGGCTTCTCGCGCCAACCTATGCTGGTATCTAACAACAGGGGAATGGAGGCGATGTGATCCATGTGCGAGTGCGTGACAAAAATATGGTCGATTTTTAACAATGCTTCAAACGACAAATCGCCCACGCCCGTGCCTGCGTCTATTAACACATCGTCGTCAATTAGCAAAGAGGTGGTGCGCATGGCACCGCCTATTCCACCGCTACAACCTAATACTTTTATCTGCATGTTGTACTTAAATAATTTCATGTGATTTAACTTTAAATTTACTGGGTCTAAAGCTATTTAGTTTCATAAGTATATACGCCATCCCAGTTTTTGGCGGGCGGCGTTATCTTAAATTGCTTAATGCGCGCCAGATAAAGCGCATAAAGCGGATGTGCAGCTGTTTTTGCTAAATTACTCAACTGCGTCTCAGCTAAATCCCACGCTTGATTACGGTAATGTTTAAGCGCTTCGCTATACAAATTAAGCTCGTCTAGTGTTTCTTGTGTGAGCTGCTCGGCCGTGCCAAGTGGCTCAAAAATGGTGACTGGTTTATCTTTACCTTTTACGCGCACTGTATCTAACTCACGGTAAATAATCCCCTGCGTTTGTGCTTTTGTAAACTCGCTTACCATAATATCCACACCATAATTTTTGGTTAGGCTTTCTAGGCGCGAGCCTAAATTAACAGAATCGCCCATCACCGTGTAAGCCATACGGAAGCTAG
>JAYVRE010000098.1:0-2466 GCA_043776535.1 Methylotenera sp.
GATTTACCAGGCCAATACCTCAATTGGTTCGCGCGCGAAGGCTTTCCTAAGGGTGAAATAGGGCGCTTGTTGCAGTTGATGCAAGAAATTGATCATAACGGGTTGTCTGCGCTACTAGACCCGCTAAGAAACTAGATCCACTTAAAGTAATCCCGCTAAGAAAGTTAAATCAAAAAATTGAACATTTTATTTTTATGCACAGGGGCGTGGAAGACCCCGCAACCGCCACGGGCACAGATGCAGAGATTGATGCGGCTTTTGAAACTGCTTATTTGATTTTGCATAAACGCATAGAGGCGTTTTTAGCTTTAGATTTGAACCGCTTTAAAACGCCAGAAGCGCTAGCCCTGCAACTTGAGAAAATTGGTTTGTTACCCTGAAATACGTTTTAAAAAGTGGTTCGGCTTTATTCGGATTTATTACTAGTTAATCCCGCATCGCCAGCGCGCTTAATATCGCGCAACATAAAGCCATATAGGCTCTCCACCTTATCGCGTGCCCAAGGCGTTTTGCGTAAAAATTTTAAGCTAGATTTAATACTCGGGTCATGCGTAAAACAATTTACAGGAATACGTTGCGCCAATTCATCCCAACCAAAATGCGCTACCAAGGCCGTCACTATTGCCTCTAGCGTAATGCCATGTAAAGGGTTTTTGGGTTGTGCGAGCGAGTTGGTAGTAAGCGGCTCAAGAGCATTACTGTTTGAAGTTGATGGATTCATGTTTGCCATTATAACGACTAAAGCAGCCTAAGCCTGCCAAACCCCAAAGCCCGCGCTACGCAAATCAATGCCAATTTCAACCTCCATTGCAGCCGCTTCATCATAAGTCATCGGGTTAAAACCTTCATACAAATCAGGCAATAAGCGCAGGCCATATAGCATCACATAGCGGTTAGATTGAATGCCCGCTTTGTGCTTATCAAAACGCACGTCGGGGTCTAAACCTGTCATGCCAACATACACGCAGGGCTTGGCAGTTATATAGTTAGGATTACACTTTTTAAACTTGCCCTCAAACAGCACATCTCTAGATAACTCAATTACGTAAACGTTGTGATGCTTGACGCGCGCCATGCAATACTAAAACGCGTCCTCTGGCGATTCATAAGCATCGCGCAACCTTGCGTTAATGGCATCTAACTCATCGCTTTGTGCGGTGTCGCCTGCTTTAAGTTGCGCCACAGGCTTGGCGGCAGGTTGAGCTAGCGCGAGATTCGGTGCGGATGACACCCACTTTTCAAAAGGCGCAGCATCCACCCCCTGCGGCACATACCACAGCTTAGCCTCCGCATTCCAACGCGCACCCAGCGATTTAGCTTGGTCTTTTTCGTTGAATGGTACTTTTAAATTAATGTTGCTGCTTGCGATCATTGTTGTCCTAAGGTTTTGGTTTTTTAATTTCAGAGAATTGTAACCATCGACTTTATTCTATTTGATAGAGGTTATGCTTGCTTTTACTTATGAATTTTAGAAATATAAATTAATCCATTTTTTTGTGTTCAAGTAATGCAATTTTCTCTTCCAGCTTTCGAATTTCTTGTACTTTGTTACGCAATTCTTTCATATTAGCATCTTCATTTGCTGCGCCTGCTTCAGTTTCAGGTACAACAAAATCAACTTCGCCACCTTTTTGAATAAAATTCACTAGGTTTTTAATAGCGGTGTTGAGAGCATTAACTTTATCACCCTCGCTCTTAGTTTTAATTTTTAATTGCTTAGTTATTTGTATTGATATTTCTTCAATTCCAGCAGTTTTTTCGGCTTCGGCAGTGTCTTCTATGCTTTGAGCTAACTCTAAAGCTTTTATATTGTTCGTTAATCTCATGCCACGTATTTCTTCTGCTGTTTTTTTCAGTCCCAATACCTTCTCAGCAACAGTTAAAGCCCAGAATATAATGGCACCGAATGTTCCTGCAATAGGCGCTAAGACAGCAAACTCAATTACTATCGATCCTCTAGATGCGCCAACTATTTTTATATCTTCAGGAGTGACGTCATGTGCTAAAGTAATGCCACGACCAATATCAAACCATATTTTCCCCCAGTCTTTGAGGTCTATTATATTTCCCATTTTTGCATCACCTGTAAAGGTCACTCTCATAAGCACATGATTATCTATTTCATAATCTTCACTAATGGAAACATTGCTTAAACCAGTTTTAATTTGGTTTGATTTTGCTAAACCCTCACTAGTTTTTTGATGAATCTCTTGAAATCTCTGGGCTGCTGTTGCTACATCAAGACTATTTTTATACAAAATATCTTCTATGTTGCTAATTCCTTCTTCACTTACATATTCTGCAATGCCTAGCTCTCTTAAAAATGTTATTTGGTCTCTTGTAAGACGCTCAAGATTTACATTTTTCAATGCAACAATTAAGCTCTCTTTTTGAGGCTCTAAAGGTAGCTTTGATGCTTGTGTAGAGTTCTGCGACAAAACTTGATATAGCGCATTATAAAGCTGA
>JAYVRE010000099.1:0-2456 GCA_043776535.1 Methylotenera sp.
TTATGCAGCCGATTTTGGTGCGCCAAATTGGCACAGACAAATTTGAAATCATCGCGGGTGAACGTCGCTGGCGCGCTAGTAAAATCGCAGGGTTGAGCGAGGTGCCAGTTTTAGTGCGTGATATTGCCGACGAATCTGCGTTGGCAATGGCTTTAATAGAAAACATTCAGCGCGAAAACCTAAATCCACTAGAGGAAGCGCAAGGCATTAAACGCTTGATTGACGAATTTGCCATGACGCACGAAAAAGCCGCTGAAGCGGTTGGGCGCTCGCGCGCGGCAGTCTCAAATTTGTTGCGCTTATTAACACTGACACATGTCGTGCAAGAGCTGCTTATGCAAAATAAATTGGATATGGGTCATGCCCGTGCGCTGATTGGATTAGACGCAGCGCAACAAATTTTGTTGGCAAATAAAATTATTAGCCAAAATTTATCGGTGCGCGAAGTAGAAAGCCTGGTTAAAAAACTGGGCGCAGAAACTCATGCAAAGCCACACAAAGTCACGCCGAATCGTGATGTTTTAACTTTACAAAACAACTTAAGCGAAAAAATTGGTGCGGTAGTCAGTATTTCTGCCAAAGCCAATGGTGCGGGCATGTTAAAAATCAGCTACAGCAATTTAGATCAGCTAGATGATATTATTGCTAAAATGTCGCGCTAAACACCTAATTTTAATTGTTAAGTGTCTCATTTTGATTGATAAAAGTACTTGACTAAAAACGCGTAATAACTCAAAATCGCGGACTTTGCTAATAAGCCAATTTTTAAAGAAGTTTGTGTTGTGAAAACGCCGTCTTTAAAAATGTTACAACTATGAAAAATACAACATCTGTGGCAGTTTTTAGCAATATGTTGCGCTTACAGCTGATTGCAACGGCGCTAGTCACAATAGGCGCATTCGCATTTTTTGGGCTTCACGCGGGGGTTTCAGCTTTTATTGGTGGGTTTTCGGTGATATTTGCCGCATTTTTTGCAAGCAAAATTGCAAATCGTGAAGTCAAAACGCCATCCGCAGCATTGCTTAATTTATTAAAGGCAGAAGCCATTAAAATATTAATCATTATTGCGGTATTATTTTTAGCCTTTAAGTTATACAAACAAATTATTCCAGCCGCAATGCTGGCAAGTATGGCGGCTACAGCGCTTATTTCGGGCGCAGCAATTGGCAAGTTAAATAAAACCGATATAAAAATATAATGACAATTAAACATAATTTACCTTTATTAGGCATGTATTAATATGGCAACAGAACACGTAAAAGAGGCATTAACGCCTAATGATTATATTCAGCATCATTTAAGCTTTAACGCGCAGGGTGTGGGCGGCAATACCAACCTTGAAAGCTTTTGGACTATCCATGTAGATACTTTAATTACCTCAGTTGTGCTGGGTTTATTGGTGATGTTGCTCATCTGGTCAGTTGCACGCAAGGCGCATGCTGGCGTGCCAAGCAAATCGCAAGCATTTGTAGAGTTAGTGTTTGGTTTTATTGACGATCAAGTTAAAAATATTTTCCATGGTAATCGCCACGCCTTTATCGCTCCCGTTGCTTTAACCGTGTTTTTATGGGTGTTAGCCATGAACGCAATGGATTTCTTACCTGTAGATTGGGTGGCTGGCGCGGCTAGTTTGATTGGTGGCGAGCATACTAAATGGCGTCCAGTGCCTACATCAGATGTTAATACTACTTTCGCATTAGCGTTATCAGTGTGGATATTGATGATATTTTTTAGCATCAAAGTCAAAGGCCTTGGTGGCTGGATTCATGAGGTTTTCTGCTCACCTTTTGGCTCACCTAGTTTTAAAGTGCCTAAAAATATAGGTGGCACTATAGGTCTATTGTTTAGCCCGCTGTTATTCTTAGCAAATTTTGCGTTCAATATGATTGAATACATTTCAAAACCACTATCACATTCATTGCGTTTATTCGGCAATATGTATGCTGGTGAAGTTATCTTCATGCTCATTGGTATGCTAGCTGCAACCAGTATTGCTGGCACAATTTCAGGCGCTTTATTGGGTGCTGCTTGGTCAATATTCCACATATTAATTGTGGCCTTACAAGCGTTCATCTTTATGATGATGACCGTAGTTTACTTGTCTATGGCGCATGAATCGCATTAATTGTTTTGCAGTAAGTATGTTTTGAAGTAGTTTTTGTTTTAAATAATTTAGTAATAATTTTCACTTGAGAGGGTAACAAAATGGAAGCAATAGCAATGATTCAGTCTTACACCGCAATCGGTTTAGGTCTTATGGTGGGTTTAGGCGCATTGGGTGCATGTATTGGTATTGGTATTATGTGTGCTAGCTTTTTAGAAGGTGCAGCACGTCAGCCAGAAATGATTCCAGAATTACAAGGTAAAGTATTTTTACTATTGGGTCTTATCGATGCGTCGTTCATTATTGCTGTTGGTATTGTGATGATGTTTGCGTTTGCAAACCCATTATTGGG
>JAYVRE010000100.1:0-9502 GCA_043776535.1 Methylotenera sp.
ACCTTGCGCTTTAATCGAATCCGCCAGTGTTTGCAAGGCTGCGTCATCCATATAACTACGTGGCTGATATTTGCCAGGCTGCATTTGCGCCACATTGAGCGTGCGCATGGCCTCGGTGCTAGTCGCCGTCTCAATATCGCTCGCCAATAGCGCATCTAAACCGCGCCCCAAACCTTTTAGTTTAACCATGCGCTTCGCCTTTTGCTTTAACTAATTGATTTTTAAGTATTATTTCTTTTGCTAATTCTAAATATGCCACCGCACCTTTGGATGCACCATCGTACATCAGCACGGGTAGGCCGTAGCTTGGCGCTTCTGCCAAACGTATATTGCGGGGAATCACCGTGCTATAGACTTTATCGCCAAAATGGCTGACTAGTTGCGCCGATACTTGGTTGGCGAGCATATTGCGGTTATCAAACATGGTGCGCAGCAAACCTTCGATTTCTAATTTAGGGTTAAGATTGGCGCGCACTTTTTTGATGGTATTGACCAAATCAGACAAACCTTCCAGTGCATAATATTCGCATTGCATGGGAATCATCACTGTATCGGCCGCAGTCAACGCGTTCACCGTCACTAAATTTAGCGCGGGCGGACAATCTAGCAGCACATAATCATACACTTCACCTAACTTTGCTATCGCCAGTTTCAAGCGTGTTTCGCGCGCGTTTTCGTTCACCAAATCAACCTCTGCGCCGGCAAGCTCGCGATTAGATGGCGCAATATCGTAGCCGCCTTTTTCGCTTTTTATAATCACGTCGGTTAACGATTTTTCGTTTAGCAACACATGGTAAACACTATGACGCAAGTGCGCTTTATCTATACCGCTACCTGTACTGGCGTTGCCTTGCGGGTCTAGGTCTATCAACAAAACTTTTTTCTTATTTACCGCTAAACTGGCGGCCAAATTCACGCAGGTCGTGGTTTTGCCGACGCCGCCTTTTTGATTGGTGATTGCGAGTGTTTTCATGATTTATTTTCAACAATGACTAAATGTCGTTCTGCGACTAATCCAGCCACTTTCAGCGGGATAATCTTGTTCGATTTTAACTCTAACGTTTTTAGCTCTTTATGTGGCGCAAGGCCTTTCATTGCCAACCACTGCCCATTATCTGCCAGTAAATGCTGCGTTAATTTTACAAACAAAGAGGCCTCAGAAAAAGCACGCGATATAATCGCTTCAAACTTTTCGCTTGGCTGATAATTTTCCACCCGCGCATGCATAACCTCTAAGTTATTCAAGTCCAACTCCCCTTTTACTTGGCGCATAAAAATTGTCTTTTTCTGCACCGTATCAATCGTTGTTACTTTAAGCTGCGGCAAACAAATCGCCAACACAATACCTGGCAAACCGCCGCCACTGCCTACATCCAATAAGTTTCTTGCTTGAATATGTGGCAGCACACTTAAACTATCCAGCAAATGCAACGTCACCATTTCCAGCGGATCACGCACTGCGGTTAGGTTGTACACCTTATTCCACTTATTCAACAAGCTTAAATATTGCAGCAGTTTTTGTTGTGCCTCAAGCGAAACATCCAAACCCATCTCGGCAATACCCGCCGTAAGCAAGGCCGCTTGCGTCATGCTGCCTCGCTATTGTTTTCTTTATTGGTTTCAGTACTAGCCTGTTTTTTATGTTTACGCTTTAAATACACCAGTAACAGCGAAATTGTCGCAGGCGTAATGCCCGAAATACGATTGGCCTGGCCTATGGTTTCTGGCTTAAATTGCGTTAATTTTTGCCGCGCCTCAATGCTTAAACCATGCACATCTGCATAATCCACGTCTAGTTTTGTATTTTCACTGCCTTTTTGTTTGGCAATTTCATCTTTTTGGCGATCGATATAGCCTTGATATTTGGCTGCAATTTCGACTTGCTCCCGCACCGACGGCTCTAACTCGCCCATGCCAAGCGCTCCCATGCTAAGTGCGCCTAAAGTCAACACGCCTTCGTAACTTACTTCTGGGCGGCGCAGTAATTCAAACAAGCTATATTCGTGTTCTAGCGGTTTCCCTAATATTGCTGTTTGTGTTTCACGTGAAACATCATCGGCGGCAATTTGCACAAAGGTTTTTTTTAAACGCGCTTGCTCACGCGAAACGGCTTCTAGTTTTTTCTCAAACGCCGCCCAGCGCGCATCGTCCACCAAACCCAATTCTCGGCCTTTAGCGGTTAAGCGCATGTCGGCGTTGTCTTCTCTTAGCTGAAGTCTATATTCGGCACGAGAAGTAAACATGCGGTATGGCTCGGTCACGCCCGTGGTAATTAAGTCGTCAACCAATACGCCTAAATAGGCTTCGTTTCGCGCTGGGCACCAAGACTCTTTATCTTGCACATACAGCGCGGCGTTCGCGCCTGCTAGCAGGCCTTGCGCCGCGGCCTCTTCATAACCAGTCGTACCGTTAATTTGCCCTGCAAAAAACAAACCCTTGATGGATTTGGTTTCTAAGTTTGATTTCAACGCACGCGGATCGTAATAGTCATATTCAATGGCATAGCCAGGGCGCAATATATGCGCGCCTTCCAAGCCATTAATTGAACGCACTAATGCCAGCTGAATATCAAACGGCAAACTGGTAGAAATGCCGTTTGGATAAATTTCGTTAGTGGTTAGGCCTTCTGGCTCTAAGAATATTTGATGCGATTCTTTATCGGCAAAGCGATGAATTTTGTCTTCTACGCTTGGGCAATAGCGCGGCCCAACGCCCTCAATCACGCCTGTGTACATGGGCGAGCGGTCTAAGCCGCTGCGAATAATTTCGTGTGTGCGCTCGTTGGTATGCGTGATCCAGCAAGGCATTTGCGAGGGATGTTGCGCGGCATTGCCCATAAACGAAAATACGGGCACTGGGTTGTCGCCAGGCTGTTCTTGCATGACAGAATAATTAATCGTACGGCCATCAATGCGCGGCGGTGTACCAGTTTTTAGCCTGCCAGCGGGCAAATTGAGTTCGCGCAAGCGGGCGGCTAGACTTATGGCTGGCGGATCGCCCGCGCGACCTGCGCTGTAATTTTGCAAGCCAACATGAATTAGGCCGCCTAAAAATGTACCTGCGGTAAGCACCACCGATTTTGAATTAAAGCGCAAACCAATCTGCGTCACCACGCCCGCAGCGCGTTCGCCGTCTAATATGATGTCATCCACCGCTTGTTGAAATAGCCACAAATTGGGTTGATTTTCTAAGCGCCTTCTAATCGCTGCTTTATACAAAACTCTATCGGCTTGCGCGCGCGTAGCACGTACCGCAGGGCCTTTGCTAGAGTTTAAAATGCGAAACTGAATGCCGCCTTCGTCCGTCGCGGCGGCCATTGCGCCACCAAGCGCATCAATTTCTTTAACCAAATGACCTTTGCCGATGCCGCCAATACTGGGGTTGCACGACATTTGACCCAATGTTTCGATGTTATGCGTCAGTAATAAGGTTTTTTGCCCCATGCGCGCTGCCGCCAGCGCTGCTTCAGTGCCCGCATGGCCGCCGCCGACTACAATTACATCAAAAATATCAGGAAAATTCATGGTTTAAATTAATGGTTTATTTATAAAGCCTAATGAAAAAAACGCTTAAATAACAAAGAAGTGAAAGTTTAACGCAATCCCACATTTAAGTCATGAAAAACTAAAGCTTATGCCAATGTTTCACGTGAAACACAACAACAATTTACAAACCTTTTTTAAATAAAGCTTTATACCTATTGACGAGTGCAATACTGCGCGCCTATAGTATCGGTAGCCATTAATGGCACTTTCATACAACAAAAATGAGGAGAACAGAATGGCAGGTAAGTTTGAAGTTAAAACCGCAAAAAGCGGGCAAACCCACTTTAATCTTTTGGCTGGAAATGGCCAAATTATTTTACAATCCGAAATGTATGAAAGCAAAGCCAGTGCAATGAACGGAATTGCTTCTATTCAAAAAAATGCTGGCTTGGAAGAGCGTTTTGAGCGTTTAGTGGCAAAATCTGGCAAGCCTTACTTTGTCATTAAGGCGGGTAATCACCAAGTCATTGGTCAAAGCCAACAATACGAATCTGAAGCTGGTCGCGATAACGGCATTGAGTCTGTTAAGAAAAACGCACCAGAAGCGACCATTGTTGATTTAACAACTTAATTAAAGTTAAAAATAAAAAAGGCGTTTGTAGTGAAATTATAGTGATGCCTTTTTTACATGTTCTTGGTTACTTGCCAATACAAAATTTACTAAATATCTCGCCTAACAAATCATCTGGCGTAAATTCACCCGTAATACTACTCAATGCTTCTTGCGCTAAACGCAAGTCTTCTGCAATTAATTCAGCTTGATGCCTGTTTTTATGTGCAAGTTGCAAATGCGCATCCACTTGCTTTAATGCTTGTAAATGTCGGGCGCGCGCCATAAAAACACCTTCGGCATTTTGCTGATAGCCCGCAATATTCAATAATTGTTGTTTTAATAAATCTACACCTGCGCCCGTTTTGGCTGAAAGGTAAATATGCGTTTCGCCTGTTTTATTTACAATTTTTGCTGTCTCTTTTGTGGTGTCAATTTTATTATGTACCCAAATTTTGTCTATTTCTTGCGGCAAGCACGATAGAATTGATTTTTCATTCTCGCCAATACCGTGAGCTGCATCAACCAATAATAATGCGACCTGCGCGTTTTCTAGCACTTGATATGTTCGAGCGATACCAATTTTTTCTACCTCGTCATTGGTTTCACGCAAACCCGCAGTATCAATGATGTGTAGTGGTAACCCATTGATTTGTATTGTATTTTTAATAGCGTCGCGCGTTGTACCCGCTATTGGGGTGACAATTGCTACCTCCTCGCCACTTAATTGGTTCATCAAGCTGGATTTTCCCACATTCGGCTGACCGACCAACACAATATGCAAGCCTTCGCGCAATAAACTGCCTTGCTTGGCTTTTACGAAGACCGATTTTAACTCTGCTGCAATTGCCTCTAATTTTTCAGCCACGTTGCCTTGCGTAATAAAATCAATTTCTTCTTCAGGAAAATCCAAACACGCCTCAACATACATGCGCAAATTAATAAGCTTGGCAAGCACCTGATTAATGCTATTTGAAAACTCGCCTGATAAAGAGCGCATGGCACTACGTGCGGCTTCGATAGTCGAAGCGTTGATGACATCCGCCACTGCTTCAGCTTGTGCTAAATCAATTTTATCATTTAAATAAGCGCGCCTGGTAAATTCGCCAGGCTCAGCTTGTCGTGCTCCCAGCTCAATGCACCGTGCCAACAAAATTTGCATAAGCGCAGTGCCGCCATGTGCTTGCAGCTCAAGCACATCTTCGCCCGTGTATGAGTGTGGATTTTGGTAGTATATCGCGATGCCGCGATCAATTAATTGTTGATTAGCCTCATAGAAAGGTAAATAAGCCGCATGGCGTGGGGCAGGGCAGTGACCTAAAATTTGAATAGCAATACTTTGCGATAAATGCCCCGAAACCCTTACCACTCCTATGCCGCCAGCGCCAGTAGCAGTAGCGATAGCCGCTATCGTATCCGCGGTTTTTAACATAGGCTATTTTTTTGCATTGCCTTTTTTGGCTAAAGCTTCAGCGTGAATAATCTTATTCACATACCATTGCTGTGCAATAGAAAGCACATTATTGACCAGCCAATATAACACCAAGCCTGCTGGGAAGAAGAAGAAAAATACACTAAATACCACAGGCATAACTTTCATCACTTTAGCTTGGATTGGATCTGTAGGCGCAGGATTCAAAGAAGTTTGAATAATCATGGTCGCACCCATTAAAATCGGCAACACATAATAAGGATCTATGGCTGATAAATCTTGAATCCAGGCAAAAAATGGCGCATGACGCAATTCAACCGAACCTAAAATCATCCAATATAGTGCAATAAAAACAGGTATTTGCACTAATATTGGCAAACAACCGCTCATCGGGTTTATTTTTTCGGTACGGTACATTTCCATCATGGCTTGCTGCATTTTTTGCTTATCGTCACCAAACTTTTCTTTCATGCTTTGCAAGCGAGGCGCTAACTCACGCATTTGTGCCATCGATTTATAACTCTTGGCAGATAGCGGATAAAATGCGGCTTTAATTAAAACCGTCAGTAAAATAATCGCCACACCCCAGTTATGTACTAAACCATTAATTTTTGAAAGCACCCAAAATAATGGCTTTGCTACAACTGTAAGCCAACCGTAATCTACCGCATACTCCAAGCCTGGTGCGGCTGTAGCTAAATCTTTTTCTGTTTGTGGGCCAGCGAATAATTGTGCGCCAATTTCGCTTTTTGCACCTGCAGCAATACTCACTCCTGGCGTAATAGCGCCTACTGCAAAAATATTTTCAGATAATTGTTTGGTATAAAACTCACGATTTACGCCCGTTTTAGGAATCCAAGCACTGGCAAAATAATGCTCTATTAATCCTATCCAGCCGTCTTTAGTTGACTTAGAAAGACTTTCTTTTGCCATATCGGCAAATTTAATTTTTTTAAATTTGTCTGCTTCAGTGAAGTATGCTCCTCCTGTAAAGGTTGGCATCATGGCAGAGCCCTGTTTTGATTCACTGTCGTGCACAATCTGATAATACGCCGATGGTATAATCGCCGTGGCGCTACCATTGTTAATTTGGTAGCTCACATCAATCACATAACTACCGCGATGGAAAGTGTAAACTTTATCTACCGTAATACCATTTCCTGCCCAGCTTAGCCTTACTTCTTGGCTTGCAGCACCTGCCGCCATTGTGTAGCTTGTGGCCGCGCTAGTAAATAGTGATTTATGATTGGGCAAGTCATTGCCCATTAAACCCGTTTGCGCAATGTACAACATCGGTTTTTGTGCATCACTCATCAGCACAAAGTTACCGTCTTTGCTCTCTGCTGCGCGTTGTTTATTTAATACCAAACGGCGCAAATCGCCGCCGTTTGTGTCAATTTCTGCTTGAAATAAGTCGGTAGCCACTTTTATGCGCTGACCGCTTTCAATTTTAAAACTACCATCGCCTGCTGTGTTATTTACGGCTGCTGCATCCGATGTATTGGTGGCATTACCTGTACTTGACGTTGGCACCTCTTGTTGAACCTGTTGTTTAACATCTGCAATTGGTGCATTTTTTTTCTGCCACGAATCCCACAACATCATGATAGAAAATGAAAAAATAACAAATAATATTAAACGGCGTGTGTCCATAAACTCTTTATCGTCAGTAAGTTATAAATTGTATCAATATTAAAATGTTTGTTTTAAGCCACAGAGTCAAGGCACTGGGTCATGGCCACCAACATGCCACGGGTGGCAATGTGATAAGCGTTTTATTGTAAGCAAACTACCTTTAAATGCACCGTGATTTTGTAGGCTTTCAATGGCATATTGCGAGCATGTTGGGGTAAACCTACAATGCAACCCATATAACGGGCTTAATGCTATTTGGTACGCTTTAATAAACGCAATTAAAATTCTTGTCATTTTAAAATAGCCCTATCAACTTTCTTTAAGTTGGCGCTACTTTAACAGAAAGCTTTAACAATAAAATTTCAAATTCTTGTTTTATCAACGTAAATTCTGGCTTTTTAAATGGTTTTTGAACTTGAATCACCAAATCTATAATAGGTAACTGTGGTTGATTTAACCTAAAAAGCTCACGCAGCACGCGCCGCATATAGTTACGCTGTACGGCTAATTTAGCTGTTTTTTTGCTCACTATTAAGCCTAAACGCGGTATATTAGCTTCATTTAAGCGGTAACGCATCACCAAATGCTGGCTTGCGATGCGTTTGCGCAAATTAAAAACGGATGAGAAATCATCCGTTTTTACAATCTTGGCCTGTCTAGCTAATCTAAACGATGCCAATTTATTCTCTTTAAAATATTAAATGTATAACTAGCATTACAACTAAGCTAATATAAATTTAAAAAACTAATTAAAGTGCCCAGTTAAAGACCTAGACGAACACGACCTTTAGCGCGGCGAGCAGCAATCACTGCACGGCCACCTTTGGTTTTCATACGCACTAAAAAGCCATGAGTGCGCGCGCGACGTGTTTTAGAAGGTTGGTAAGTACGTTTCATAAAAATTCTCCAGCTAGTAAATGCTATAAAGCCCGCTATTAAACCCGATAACTACCTATTTTGTCAATGAATATTTAGTTTAATAAAAGCGTGAATGCCTGTGGATAAGTAGGATTAAACCAGCTAGAATAGCCGAACAAATTAATAAGAATTAAACTAAATTTGATCTTACATTGCAAGCAATTAAATATAATATAATCAATAACTTAACAATATAAACCATAGATTTCAGGTAACGAATGGAAAATTTTTGGCCAACCTGCCTTAATCGCTTTGAACAAGAGCTATCTGCGCAACAATTTAATACTTGGATTAAACCCCTACAAGCCGAGCTTATTAAAACAACACTGGGTGATAACGCCTTACGCATACTTGCACCCAATAAATTTGTGCAGCAGTGGGTAAAAGAACGGTTTCTAGCAAAAATTGAATCTATTGCGGCCGAATTATTGCCCATAAACACCTTGATTGAGCTGGCCATTAGTGAAAAAAAAGTTGAAAAAAAAGTACCCAATGGTAATTTAAACAAGAGCCCTTCATCAGAGCCAAGCGTTAATACTGCAAACATTAATACCACTAAACCATTGCCGGACCGCCGCGCTATTGGGCGTGTTATTAATGCGGGTGAACGTGGTACTGGTTTAAATCCTAGTTTTAATTTTGATAATTATGTCATTGGGCGCGCCAATCAACTTGCTCGCGCTGCCGCAATTCAAGTAGCGGAGAACCCAGGACAAGCCTATAACCCGCTGTTTATCTATGGTGGCGTAGGTTTAGGCAAAACGCATTTATTGCAAGCTATTGGCAATCAATTAAAACAACAAAATCCAGATGCTAATATTCGTTACTTACACGCCGAGCGTTATGTCTCTGATGTAGTAAAAGCTTATGAAAACAAAGCCTTTGATGAGTTTAAGCGACAATATCATTCGCTAGATTTATTATTGATTGATGATATTCAGTTTTTTGCTAAAAAAACACGCACACAGGAAGAATTTTTTTACGCTTTTAATACATTGATAGAAGAAAAAAAGCAGATTGTTATTACTTGTGACACCTACCCAAAAGAAATAATTGATGTAGATGAGCGCCTTAGAACTAGATTTAGTTGGGGTTTAACGGTGGCAGTAGAGCCGCCAGAGCTTGAAATGCGTGTTGCGATTTTGCTTAAAAAAGCCGAAGAATCTAAAATAAACCTGACCGAAGACGTGGCTTTTTTTGTTGCAAAACAAATTCGCTCTAGTGTACGTGAGCTTGAAGGTGCGCTTAATAGAATTGTGGCAATGGCTAACTTTACTGGCTATGCTATAGATATTCATCTCGCTAAAGATGCGTTACGCGATTTAATTGCGGTGCGTGGTCGTCAAATTACCATTGAAAATATTCAAAAAACAGTGGCGGATTATTACAAAATTAAAGTAAGTGAAATGCACAGCAAAAAAC
>JAYVRE010000101.1:0-2434 GCA_043776535.1 Methylotenera sp.
GCGCGCAAACCTGCTTGACTAGCACCCACACGTTCATTAACAGCGGGGAAAATCAGTGAAACAAGTTTTTCCATGTGCTCGGCTGCTCGCCAGAATAATCAATCAGTTGGTTCGGCTGTCTGCCATACATTAGTGAGAATGGTGCTGCGCCAGTTAGCTCACGGTGCTTCGCATTATAGGCAAAAACAGCAAACGGTACATACAGCGGCATAACACCGTAGTGCCATACAACATTTTCTTTAGCACTGATTTGATTGCGCCGATTGCTCGTTCGACCTTACCATCTGCGCGTGGGTTGTATGCTGCTATATACGCTCTACTCACGCCAGTTAGGTTGCACAGCGAGTTAATAATTGAGTTGACAAACTCCTTACCGTTGTCGGACTGTAACCGCTTTGGAAAACCAATAATACAGAACATACGCATTAGCTCACGAGCAACAACTGATGAGTGTTTCGAGCGCAGCGGTTCAACCATAACAAAACCAGTAAATAAATCAACTAACACTAATGCAAACTTATATCCATCGAGTGAGACAGGCATTTCCATTAAATCAATCTGATAATGGTCAGAGGGGCGAAGTGCAGTAATCGATCGTGCGGGTGCATAGCTGTGATGGATGATTGTGTATCGTTGGCACGGCTTGCATGTGCTGAGGATGTGTTTGATG
Source organism: Methylotenera sp. (assembly GCA_043776535.1). GTDB lineage: Bacteria > Pseudomonadota > Gammaproteobacteria > Burkholderiales > Methylophilaceae > Methylotenera_A. The sequence continues at coordinate 671 of JAYVRE010000101.1, forward strand.
TTGTACCTGACGGTCGGCCACCACCAGCCTTCCGTTTCGATGTACTTGTACATCGACTGTTCACCAAAATGGCCAAGTGCGTGCGCTTCCGCCAACACGCGCGCCTGAGTGGCGGCGTCTGGGACAGCTAAACCACGGCGTTCCTGTGCAACTAACAGCTGCTCAGCACTCGATAGCACATTACCACGCACACTCCCGTCGTTGCTAGCGACAGGGGCGTTGTTACCATCCTTGTCATCGATCGCGGCTAGCGCCATGAACGACGACAACGATCGTGCCACACATTGTGGCGGAAGTTCGTCACACGACAGAGAGTAAAGTGGTGCAAATGTGCTGGCATTCATGCAATCCACATCATCATCGATTTCATCTAACACAGCCTGAATAAATTCGACATTGCCATAGTGTAAATCGTTGCTTTCGTTGTTTTCGTTATTTTCACTGTCATTCACGTTACCGAGTCAGTCGATGTAGAGGACGCTGACGTAGCTGCAGCTGCACTAGAAGAAGCGTGTCGATGCCGCGGCTTCACACGCGCGTCAACTGTCACTGGTATGGCAGCAAGTGACTCAGCACACAGGACGTCAGACGGTGAATGATGAGCGTCAAAAGCGTCCAAGATGCGAACAGAGTCAACCACGCCCCATGCAGTGTCATTACGATCATACGCTGACATATACATACGCGAGAGAGCGTCAGGCACCACATGTAATACACCAGGACGATATTTAATAATAATATCATAATTCAATAAAATGTCCAACCATTGTTGAAGTGCCACAGACAGTTGTTGTTGATTCACGATGTGAATAAGTGGTTTGTGGTCAGTGAGCACAGTCACACCAGAACAGCATGCAATGTAAGTGTGAAACTTGCGTAAGCACATTACCAAACCAAGTAATTCCTTTTTGTAAACGGGATACCTGTATTCATGCTGCTTCAACTGACGAGAGTACACAGCAACAATGTTAGTAGCAGTAACAGTGTCATTATCATCGTCAGGTTGATACAATACACCACCAATACCGCTCTGCGACGCGTCACACGCAATCGCAAATCGTTTAGCTGGGTCAGGAAAAGTGAGGAAAGGAGCAGAAGCAAAAGCGCGCTTAATACCATCGAACTGCGCTTTCAACACGTTTGTCCACTCAATCGTTTTCCTACCTTTTATCTTTTCAAACGGTGCAGTGATATCAGCGTAGTGGCGTATATGATCGCGTAGGTATGTACCTAAACCAAGAAATGACTGCATTGCAGCACCTGTCATCGGATACAACCAATCTAAAATCATTTGCTTCTTTTCAGGGTCAATGCCAATTCCATACGGTGTAACAATATGACCAAGTAATTTTATTTGATAACAGCCAAAATTAATAGATGTTGGTTTAATGCGCAAATTAACACTATTCAATCGTTCAATTACCATTGCAGCGTGCTGCTCATGCTGTTTCCAATTTTTGCTGCCAAAACAAATATTATCAATATAAACTACAACAAATGGCATATCATGAAATAACGTTGACATATAGCGCTGAAATAAAGAAGGGATATGTTTGATGCCAAATGGTACACCAGTAAACATATACTGTTGTCCTTCCCAAGTAAAAGCAGTGTAAGGTTGACTATCTACATCCAACTTCATCTGTAAATAAGCGTCACCAATGTCAACCTCACCGAACATTCGGTTGCCAGCCAACTGACTCAGCATGTGCGGAATGTGCGGGAGCTGGAATTTATCATCATTAACCAGATACTGATTCAGTT
>JAYVRE010000102.1:0-9426 GCA_043776535.1 Methylotenera sp.
CTGTTAAAAACACTAAACTGCCGACTAATGCACAAGTCGCATATAGCTCGTTGCGATGAAATACTTTGGGTATTTCATTACAAACAATATCGCGAAATACACCTCCAAACACCGCAGTGACTACGCCCAGCAGCAGGCTGATATAAAAATCGCAACCCGCTTGTTGCGCCACACTTGCGCCAGCGGTGCTAAACAAGCCAAGACCAAGCGTATCAAGCGCTTCAAAGGCGTTATTCACCTTTTTATTCTCGTAAAAAGCTGCCCCCAGTAGTGACGAGGCCACTGTAAAACCAAGTAGGATGAGGGCGTAGCTAGAGTGTTCGATCCAATAAAGTGGGTAATTTCCGATAAGTAAATCTCGTATCGTGCCGCCGCCAAACGCCGCAATCATACTCACGGCGTAAACGCCGACGAGATCCATGCCTTTTTTTCGCGCCTCAATAATGCCTGTAAAGGCAAAAGCCAGCACGCCTAGCAGCTCGACTAAGGCGATGGAATTGGTTATAAAAAACATGTGCGCTTAAAAATCCTCTGGACCTAGCCATAAAATTAGACATGCATCCCCTCAATACTTTTGTAGTACGCAGCTTCAAAATCAACAGGGCTAACCCAGCCGTTCGTTGAATGTCTACGCACACGGTTATAGTAACATTCAATATACTCAAATATCTGCTGCTTGGCGGCCTCTCGCGTTAAAAAACGCTCACCATATATCGCCTGTTTCTTCAATGTAGCAAAAAAGCGTTTAAAAAAACCGATAAAAAAACTGATGGTAGATTGCATGAGTTGCCCTAATAAATTTTAGCTAGCTTTATAAGTGATGCATATTAAGCGTCCGCAAACATTTTCGTTAAAATTTCCCCACCTTTTTCTAACACAAAGTATCTAAAAGCTTCTGCCGATTGGCTTGCATTGCGTTTGGTTAGCGCAACCACATGCCAGGTGCGAATAATGGGCGTATTCTGAATATCTAAAATAGCAATTTGCTTGTTGGCAAGTTCGCTACCTATAGTGTGTAAAGACACGAACGAGATGCCTAAATCGGCCATCACCGCTTGTTTAATGGTCTCGTTACTCGACATTTCCATGCTAATAATCGGCGCAATATTGTATTCAGAAAAATACTTTTCCATAATCGCGCGCGTGCCAGAACCAGGCTCTCTTGAAATCATTTCAAATTTTGTCAACGCTTCTGGCGGCATTCACGCGGGTCAAATGCATCAATTGTTGACGTATTTAGGTGACGACGTGGTGTTGCAGTTCGGTGGCGGTACCATTGGTCATCCACAAGGCATTCAGGCAGGTGCAGTGGCGAATCGTGTAGCACTTGAGACCATGGTAATGGCGCGTAACGAAGGCCGTGATATTTGGAACGAAGGTCCGCAGATTCTGCAAGATGCCGCCAAATGGTGTGGCCCACTTAGGGCAGCGATTGATACGTGGAAAGATATTACTTTCAACTATGAATCCACTGACACGGCTGACTTCGTGCCAACTGCAACGACTAGTTTTTAGAAATACAGGTTTTTAAATATTCAGGTTTTAAGAATTTAAGGAGAATTTATCATGATGACCAATCCAAATGGAATCGTAACCCAAGGGCAGTTTTCGTTTCTGCCACCATTAACCGATGTGCAAATTACCGCACAAATTAATTACGCGCTGGGCAAAGGCTGGGCAATATCCGTGGAATATACCGATGATCCGCATCCACGCAACACCTATTGGGAAATGTACGGCGCGCCGATGTTTGATTTGAAAGACCCAGCAGGCATTTTGATGGAAATTAACAATTGCCGAAAAACTTTCTCTAATCACTACATCCGCGTGATGGCGTTTAGCTCGGTTCGAGGCGTGGAAAGCCCGACCATGTCTTATATTGTGAATCGTCCTAAAAATGAACCTGGCTTTGGCATAGTGCGTCAAGAGACTGATGGCCGCAACATCCGCTATACTTATTCATTCTTACGCTACCGATAAGCCAGAAGGCGAGCGCTACTAACCTAGTATTAAACTGACGCGTTAATATTCCCTCCCCAAGACAGGGGAGGGCTAGGATGGGGGTCGAAAGCGTCATGCTTTGAGCATACATTTCACCCCCCATCCCAGCCTTCCCACACGTGGGGGAAGGCGCTAGAGTTAGCTGTATTAGGTTTTTTTTGAAATTATGAGCGAATTAGTTATGTCCGACAAAATCGATATTCAAGCGCTGTTAGAAGAATCTCATATCAACGAGGTGCTGGATAAGCTTGATCAAGATTTAGTCGGATTAGTGCCTGTTAAGCAGCGCATTCGCGAGATTGCGGCTTATTTACTGATTACCAAGGCAAGGCTGCAATTGGGTATTGAGGCCACCAAGCCTAGCTTGCACATGTGCTTTACTGGCAACCCTGGCACAGGCAAAACCACAGTCGCGCTTAAAATGGCGGATATTTTGCATCGTTTAGGCTACATACGGCAGAATCATGTCGTCAGCGTCACACGTGATGATTTGGTTGGCCAATACATCGGCCATACTGCGCCAAAAACCAAAGAAATCATCAAAAAAGCCATGGATGGCGTACTGTTTATTGACGAGGCCTATTACCTTTACAAGCCAGAGAATGAGCGCGATTACGGGCAAGAGAGCATCGAAATTTTATTGCAAACCATGGAAAATTACCGCGATGATTTGGTGGTAATTTTAGCGGGTTATCAAGATCGTATGGGCACGTTTTTTAAATCCAACCCTGGCATGTCGTCACGCATTGCGCATCTTGTTTATTTTCCTGATTACAACGAAAACGAGTTGCTGGAAATTACAAAATTGATAGTTGATCCTATGCATTATAATTTGGATTAAGTTGCTTTTAGTGCGATGAAAGACTATATTTAAAAGTGCAAGCAACAACCACATTTTGCCAATGCGCGCTCGATTCGCAACGCGCTAGATTGTGCTAGATTGCGGCAAGCGAACCGCATATTTAACGAAGCAATTACGCATAAAAAAGAAACAACAGCAGTAGATTTATCCATAATTACAGAGGCAGATATTCGTGCCTCACGCGCGTTTGAAAGTGGGCTAAATGGTGAACATATTGCAAAAAAACCTTGATACTTTTTTAAACGAAAAATTCAGTCAATCTGAAGCAGACCAACGGCTGGTAATGGTGATTAAAACCATTGCGGAAAGCGTTAAGCATGTGGCGAACATGGTAGAAACCGCACCTTTAGCAGGGCAGTTAGGCAAGCTGGATAATGAGAATGTACAAGGTGAGCAGCAGGCCAAGCTGGATTTGTTGACGAATGATTGTTTCGTAGCCAATTTGCAAGCTTGCGATGCGGTTGCGGGCATGGTTTCAGAGGAGCTGGACGAAGCGATTTTGCTATCAAAAGATGCCCCCAAACCCAATTATTTAGCAGTGTTTGATCCTTTAGATGGCTCATCTAATATCGAAGTTAATGTTGCAGTTGGCTCAATCTTCTCAATATTAAGAGCGCCAGTTGGCAGAGCCACGCAAGTAGCAGATTTTTTGGTAAAAGGCACTGAGCAAGTGTTGGCGGGCTATGCTATTTACGGGCCATCTACGATTTTAGTGTTCACTTTTGGTGAAGGCGTGCAATGTTTTACCTTAAACAGTGCAACTGGCGAGTTTGTGCTAACCCTAGCAAACATGCGTGTGCCAGAAGACACGCAAGAGTTCGCGATTAACGCCAGTAATGCACGCTTTTGGGAGCCACCAATACAGCAATATGTAAGTGAGTGCCAAGCAGGCACTACAGGAGCTCGCGGCAAAGATTTTAATATGCGCTGGATAGCGAGCATGGTGGCCGACGTGCACCGTATATTGATGCGCGGCGGCGTGTATTTGTACCCCAAAGATAACAAATTACCACTAAAAGCAGGACGGCTGCGCTTATTGTATGAGCTAAACCCAATGAGCTGGATTGTTGAGCAAGCAGGCGGCAAAAGCTCAACAGGGCGCGAGCGTGTTTTGGAGCTTGTGCCAACAGAGATTCACCAACGCGCGCCAATAATTATAGGCTCAAAAAATGAAGTGGAGCGCATTAATCTGTATTACCAAGATTTTGATAAATCGCATTAATATTTAATGTATTTGGTGTAGCGCCCATTATTAATTTGGAATGGATTCAAAAGTTGCATCGTGATAAAAAAATTCGTGCTTATTCATCTTAAGCGGTCATTGATACCATTTTGAATAGAATGCCCGATTATATTCATCACAATTGCCCGCAATTTTCGCGCACGCACATTAATTTCAGCGTGTACCGACTGTGGATACCTCTAATCCTTTCATTGTTAAGACATTCCTAGCCCAGATGAGAGTATATTGGTGATTCGATTTGCACACCCAAAAGGAGTAGACTTTCAGTATTTTTTGAGCATGTTGCACGGCTCTATGATTACGCGACCCAATACCATTGTGTACCAGGCGGAAAAATGAGTTTGGCTTTGCAATTTATTTTCACGCCAAGAGTCCTATCGTTAATAGAAGAAAGAAAAAAATAATGGCACTCACATCCTTAAGACAATTGTTAGATCACGCGGCTGAGCATCAATACGGCTTGCCAGCATTTAACGTGAACAATATGGAGCAAATTCACGCGATTATGCAGGCGGCGAATGAAGTAGATAGCCCCGTCATCTTGCAGGCTTCAGCGGGTGCTAGAGGCTACGCAGGTGAGCCATTTTTACGCCATTTAGTTGAAGCAGCCATTGAACAATATCCACATATTCCTTTGTGTATGCATCAAGATCACGGTGCCTCGCCAGCAGTTTGCCAAACCGCGTTAAGAAGCGGATTTTCGAGCGTGATGATGGATGGCTCGCTAATGGATGATGCTAAAATACCATCGTCGTTTGATTACAACGTGCATGTTACCCGCCAAGTAGTAGAGGCTGCGCATGCGGTAGGTGTTTCTGTAGAAGGTGAGTTAGGTTGTTTAGGCTCGCTAGAAACAGGCCAAGCGGGTGATGAAGATGGCGGCGGGGCGAAAGGTGTTTTGAGCGAATCACAACTGCTAACTGACCCAGACGAAGCGGCTGAATTTGTAAAAGCCACCCAAGTCGATGCGCTGGCGATTGCGATTGGCACTAGCCACGGGGCGTATAAGTTCAGCCGCCCGCCGACGGGTGATATTCTGTCTATAGATCGCATTCGCAGCATTCACGCGCGCATTCCCAATACGCACTTAGTCATGCACGGCTCATCAAGCGTTGAGCAAGAGTGGTTGCAGATGATTCGCGAATACGGCGGACAGATTAAAGAAACCTATGGTGTGCCAGTTTCTGAAATTGTAGAAGGCATTAAAAATGGTGTGCGTAAAATCAATATTGATACCGATATTCGCTTGGCCATGACCGCGACCATTCGTCGAGAAATGGCACAACACCCACAAGAATTTGACCCTCGATTTTTTCTTAAAGCCGCCACTATTGCCGCTAGAAGTGTGTGCAAAAATCGTTTCGAAGCCTTTGGTAGCGCAGGACAAGCCGCAAAAATAAAAGTGGTTTCGCTAGAGATGATGGCAGCACGTTACGCAAAAGGCGAGTTTGCGCCAGTGATTAAATAAGCTTTAGGTAAAAATTAAAAATGAGGCGTAAACTTGTAGTTGGTAATTGGAAAATGAATGGCCGTATTGCACAAAATCAAGCGCTATTGCAAAGCTTAATCACTGGCCTGAGTGGCTTGCATCAAGCAGATTTCGTCGTCTGCGTACCTTACCCATATCTTGCTCAAGCTCAAACTTTGTTGCAAAATACCAATGTGCAGTGGGGCGCACAAAACTTGTGTTCAAATGAAAATGTTGCACTCACAGGCGCAGTTTCTGCCTTTATGCTTGCCGATTATGGCTGTAGTTATGTAATTGTTGGCCATTCTGAAAGGCGCATACAGTTTCACGAGACCGATGACACCGCCGCAACACGATTTAACGCAGCAGAAAAAGCAGGCTTAACGCCGATTTTTTGCATGGGCGAATCAAAAGAAGAGCGCGAATCTGATTGGACAGAATACGTAGTGGGGCGTCAGTTAGATTCAATCATTCGGCGCTTTGGCGCAGGCGTGTTAGAGAATGCTGTATTGGCTTACGAGCCCCTTTGGGCGGTGGGTACAGACGTTCCAGCTACGCCAGAACAAGCACAGCAGGTGCATGAATTTATTCGTGATCGCGTTGCAAGATGCGATGCAAAGATTGCTAAAAATGTACGCATCCTATATGGTGGTAGCTTGCATCCTTCAAATGCAGCAGGGCTGTTTGCAATGCCAGATATTGATGGTGGTTTGGTTGGGCGATGCTCATTAGACGCGACAGCTTTCGTGGAAATCTGTAAACAAGTGCAACAATAACGTTAAAGAAATTAAAATGAAAATAGGCATTCCAGCTGAAATTAGAGATTTTGAATGTCGCGTAGCTGCGACGCCAGAAACCATTAAAAAAATAATTGCTTGCGGATGCCAAGTGCTCGTTCAAAAAGGTGCTGGCGAGCGTGCCAGTGTTACCGATGCAGCTTATCAAACCGCAGGAGCTGAGTTGGTTTCAGCCAAAGAAGTGTATAAAGCCGACATCATTTTGAAAGTGCGAGCACCAGAATCTAGCGAAATAAAAGCCATGCAAGCGGGTACAGTTTTAATAGGATTATTAGAACCATTTAATCAACCGCAATTAAAAGCGATTGCCGACCAAGGCTTGACAGCATTCTCACTCGAAGCTTTGCCTAGAAACAGCCGCGCGCAAAGCATGGATGTGTTGTCATCGCAAGCCAATGTGGCGGGTTACAAAGCGGTGCTGCTGGCCAGCCATTTTTATCAACGTTTTATGCCCATGTTAATGACTTCGGCAGGCACGGTGAAAGCCGCACGGGTATTGGTGTTGGGGGCAGGTGTAGCAGGCTTGCAAGCCATTGCCACGGCTAAAAGATTAGGCGCGGTAGTCGAGGCATCTGACGTGCGACCAGCGGTAAAAGAGCAAATAGAATCGCTCGGCGCAAAATTTTTAGACGTGCCTTATGAAACCGAAGAAGAAAAAGAAACCGCCGCAGGTGTAGGTGGTTATGCGCGGCCAATGCCAGCATCGTGGATGGCGCGGCAGGCGGTGCTGGTAGCCCAGCGCGCTGCTGAAGCCGATATCGTGATTTCATCAGCACTTATTCCAGGCCGCGAGCCGCCGATTTTAATTCATGCCGATACGGTTGCCAATATGAAGACTGGCTCTGTGATTATTGATATGGCGGCAGGTTCTGGCAGCATGATATTGGGAAACACTGGCGCAGGCAATTGCCCGCTCACCGAGGCCAATCAAGTCGTGGTGAAACATGGCGTAAACATTGTTGGCTATACTAATTTACCCAGTTTGGTTGCGGCAGATGCTTCGGCTTTTTATGCGCGCAATATTTTAGAATTTTTGAAGCTGCTGATTTTAGATGGAAAATTTAATATTCCTGCCGATGATGAATTAGTAACCGCTAGCTTAATGTGTAGAGACGGACAATTAACCGAGAGGAAGCTATGACTGATTTACTTACCATGCAAAACATCACCATTTTCGTGCTGGCCATTTTTGTGGGCTATCACGTAGTTTGGACGGTAACGCCCGCGTTACATACGCCGCTGATGTCGGTGACCAACGCGATTTCGGGCATTGTGATTGTGGGCGCGATGCTGCAAACTGTGACTATTGATAGCGAAACTTTAAGTTTAACCAGTATCTTGGGAGCAATTGCGGTGTTCTTAACCTCGATTAATATTTTCGGCGGTTTCTTAGTAACGCGGCGCATGCTAGAAATGTTTAAAAAGAAAGAAAAGCCAATGGCAGAGGTTAAGCATTAATGACTATCAATCCTAATTTTACCTCCGCCGCTTATTTAATCTCAGCGGTGTTATTTATATTTTCGCTTAAAGGCCTAGCATCGCCTACCAGCGCACGTCTTGGCAATACGCTGGGCATGGTCGGCATGACCATCGCCGTAATCACCACCTTTTTTGTTGGCCACAATCTCCTTATTCCGCTTATTGTGGGCGCCATAGTTTTAGGCGCAATTGTTGGTACGGTGGCAGCAAAGCGTGTGCAGATGACCAAAATGCCAGAACTCGTCGCGCTCATGCACTCATTTGTGGGCTTATCTGCGGTTTTAATCGCTATTGCAGCAGTGTTTAACACCGCAGAAAATCATACTGGCGTGCAGCGTATTGAGCTATTTATCGGCGCGTTTATTGGCGCGATTACATTTACTGCATCTGTTGTAGCTTTTGGCAAACTTTCAGGAAAATTCGGCTCCAAACCCGTTATTTTCAAAGGTCAGCATTTATTAAATCTCCTACTAGCCTTGTTAATGCTAGGCTTTGGTGGTTTGTTTTACTTGCAAGGCAACCAAGCCGCGTTTATAGCCATGTGCGGCGTTGCGCTCATACTCGGTGTTACGCTCATTATTCCCATCGGCGGGGCGGATATGCCAGTGGTGGTTTCCATGCTCAACAGCTACTCGGGCTGGGCGGCGGCGGGCATTGGCTTTACGCTTAACAACCCCGTCCTCATCATCGCGGGCGCGTGCGTGGGTTCGTCTGGTGCGATTTTGTCCTACATTATGTGCAAGGCCATGAACCGCTCCATTATCGCCGTGATGCTAGGCGGGTTTGGCGCAGAAGCCAATGTGGCAGATAGTGGCGATGGTACGCAAAAAGCCGTCAAATCTGGCTCGGCAGATGATGTGGCGTTTTTAATGGGCAATGCTGATACGGTCATTATCGTGCCAGGTTACGGCTTGGCGGTTTCGCGCGCGCAACATGCTTTGCAAGAATTGACGACCAAATTAATCGCCAAAGGTGTTAATGTGAAATACGCCATCCACCCAGTGGCAGGGCGGATGCCTGGCCACATGAACGTGCTTCTAGCCGAAGCTGACGTGCCTTACGAGCAAGTGGTAGAGATGGAAGACGTAAATAATGAATTCGGCCAAACCGATGTGGTTTTTGTAATCGGCGCCAATGACGTGGTGAACCCAGCCGCCAAAAAACCTGGTAGCGCCATTTATGGCATGCCGATTTTAGAAGCGTATAAAGCCAAAACCATTATCGTGAATAAACGCAGCATGGCTGCGGGCTATGCTGGGCTTGATAACGAGCTGTTTTATCTAGACAAAACCATGATGGTGTTTGGTGATGCGAAACACGTGGTTGAATCGATTGCGAAAGCCATAGATTAGTTTAATAGATTAGCTTTATAGTTTCGCAGTAAATATTTAGTAAACAAAAGTATGCACCCAGAAGATTTACAGCGCTTGCTTAGCACCGCCATGCCATTCGGCAAACATAAAGGCCAAATAATTGCCGATTTACCAGGCCAATACCTCAATTGGTTCGCGCGCGAAGGCTTTCCTAAGGGTGAAATAGGGCGCTTGTTGCAGTTGATGCAAGAAATTGATCATAA
>JAYVRE010000103.1:0-2426 GCA_043776535.1 Methylotenera sp.
GAAAGCTATGGGCTTGATACTACGGCAGGTTTTGAGCGCGACGAATATGGTAAAATTTACAAAGTACGTGTATCTGCCAAGACAGGCGTGGGGCTTGAGTTTATTAAGCTTGCCTTGACTGAACACCAGCAATATTTAAAACAATTAAGCACAGAAGAAAGTGCACATGCATAACAATTGGAGTGAAATATAATGAAGTTTCTGCGGATGAAGTTGCCAGCATGGGCGCAGCGTAGCCTTGTATTAGGTCAAAGAAACAGCGAAGGTCCGCCTGATTTAGATGAGGTTTTGCGCGATTTAAGCCAAAAAATTAATAATCTTTTTGGTAAAAAAGGCGGCGGCAATGGTAGCAATCAAGCGCCTAGCGGCAAAGGCATGGATGTGCCTGTTTTGCCTATCGTGGCTGTTATCGCGGCCATTTGGCTAGCGACGGGCTTTTATATCGTTGATCAAGGCTCGCTAGGCGTTTTGCAGCGCTTTGGTAAATTTACGACGACAACTGAGCCAGGTCCGCGTTGGCATTGGCCGTTTCCAATCGAATCCGTCACCGTGGTGAATATGGAGCAAGTGCGCCGCCTAGAAGTAGGATATAGAAGTAGTGGCGAAGGTTCGGGCAGCAAAACAAAAGTGCCAAGAGAGGCGTTGATGTTGACAGAAGATGAGAACATTATCGACATGCAAGTGGCGGTACAATACAAACTTAAAAGTGCAAAAGACTACATATTTAACAATCGCGACACTGATAAATCTGTGATGTCGGCCGCAGAAACCGCCATTCGCGAAGTGGTAGGCAAAAGTAAGTTGGATGACTTGTTACAAAAAGGCTTGCCAGATACTTCGGCACGTATGCAGACGATTTTAGATAGTTACAACACAGGCATTTTAATTACCAGCGTCTCACGCCAAAAAGGCGCAGCGCCTGAGCAAGTGAAAGAAGCGTTTGATGACGTGAACCGCGCTGGGCAAGATTACCAAAGGCAAATTAACTTAGGTCAAGCTTACGCAAATGATGTGATTCCAAAAGCACGCGGTAATGCATCGCGCTTGTCGGCAGAGGCAGCAGGTTACAAGCTTAAAGTGGAAAGTGAAGCCACTGGTAACGCCAGCCGTTTTGAACAAATTTTGACGCAATACAACAAAGCGCCAGAGGTAACACGCCAACGTTTGTATTTGGATGCGCAAGAGCAAATCATGTCGAATGTTAGCAAGGTAATCGTCGATCAAAAAGGCGGCAATAGCTTATTGTATTTACCACTAGATAAACTGATGGAAACATCTCGTGCAGCAAGTGGTGGCGCGGCTACAACGTCTTCCAATAAGCAAGAAGAGGTATCAAGTAATGAAGAATCGCGTGATTTAAGTCGCGATCGTGGAAGCCGCTAAGTCTGACTAGAGATAATCTGTGAAAAGAGAATTAAGATGAAAAATATTGGTGTAGGTTTAGTAGGTTTGTTAGTGGTCTTGTTGGTATTGGCCTTGTCGCTTTTTACGGTTGATCAGCGCGAGTACGCCTTAGTATTTAGGTTGGGCGAGATTGTTGCGGTTAAAAAAGAACCTGGACTTTATTTAAAAGTACCGTTAATTGACGATTTAAAATTTTTTGAAAAACGCATTGTGACGCTAGATTGGGAGCAGCCCGCCGAGATTGTCACCAGTGAAAATAAAACCATGACGGTGGATTCTTTCGTTAAATGGCGTATTATCGATCCGGCAAAATATTATGTGTCTGTTAAAGAAGGCGGTGAAGCGGCTGCTGAAGATAGGCTTTCTCAAGTGATTAATGCTGGTTTGCGCGATGAGTTTGGTAAGCGCACCGTGCGTGACGTAATTGCAGGTGAACGTGGTGCAATTATGCAAAGCATGAAAATTAGAGCCGATAAAGAGGCGCGTCAAATTGGCATTCAAGTGGTCGATGTGCGCTTAAAACGTGTTGATTACTCTGAAGAAATTAGCAAATCGGTGTTTGATCGAATGATTGCAGAACGTAAACGTATCGCCAATCAATTACGCTCTGAAGGCTCAGCCGCTTCAGAAAAAATCCGTGCCGATGCCGATAAGCAGCGCGAAGTAATTATTGCTGAAGCCTTCCGCGATGCGCAAAAAGCCAAAGGTGAGGGCGATGCCAAAGCGGCAGAAATTTATTCCAGCGCTTACGGCAAAAACCCAGAGTTTTATGCGTTTTATCGCAGCCAAGAAGCTTATAAAAATAGCTTCAAAAGCAAATCAGACGTGATGGTATTAGACCCAAGTTCTGAGTTCTTTAAATACATGCGCGGCGCTGGCGGTAAGTAAAGTCTAACTGCAAAATAGACTAAGCAGAAAAGCAATACAAGGTTTCAATGAGTTCGACTATTTTAATGGCATTAGGCCTGATGCTAATACTTGAAGGCCTATTGCCTTTTATTGCGCCGCAAGCTTGGCGCGAA
>JAYVRE010000104.1:0-9405 GCA_043776535.1 Methylotenera sp.
AAACCTGCGGTTTGCAAGGCTTCGTTATCGTAATTGCTAAACACGTTTTGCAAGTTTTGCCAGCCCGCTGGCGCATAGCCGATTTGAAATTTAGCCGCAATTACGCCACTTAAGCCGCGACCTTTCAAATATTCAATCGCGCGCGGTGAGGTTTTCAGCTCGGCTTTGTAATAATTGGCGGCTTGTTGCAAGGTCTCTTGCAAGCCCAGCTTGACGCTTTTATTAGCAGCATCTGCCTCGCGTGAGGCAGGTGTAGATTGCTCCTGAGGCACAATCATGCCGACATTTTTGGCTAAATCGTTAATCGCTTCAATAAAACTTAATCCCGCATATTCCATCAAAAAACCAATCGCCGTGCCGTGCGCGCCGCAACCAAAACAATGATAAAACTGCTTGGTGGGGCTCACGGTAAAGCTGGGCGATTTTTCATTGTGAAACGGGCAGCAGGCAGAGTAATTCGCACCTGCTCTTTTCAGCGGTACACTTTTATCAATCACATCGACCACGTCAACGCGATTTAAAAGTTCTTGTATAAACTGCTCTGGAATCATAAGCGTTAGTATAAAGCGACAATAAAAAAAGACGCCAAAAGCGTCCTATTTATTTTTTAAAAAACTTAAACCTATTAACTAGGCTAAATTATGAAAGCCGTGCTTTAATCAAGCCAGAAACCTTACCCATATCCGCCACACCCGCCACCAGCGGCTTCACCAAGCCAACCACTTTGCCCATATCTTTTGCGCCCTGCGCACCAGTATCGGCAATCACTTGAGTGATGATTTGATTAATCTCATCATCCGACATCTGTTTTGGCATGTAGGTTTGCAGCACTGTGACTTCAAATTTTTCTATATCGGCCAAATCGTCTCTTTTTGCCAGCTCAAACGCGGCAATGGAGTCGCGGCGTTGTTTGAGCATTTTTTCAATCACACTAATCACATCGCCATCAGCCAACTCAATGCGCTCATCCACTTCACGCTGCTTAATCGCAGCCATCAGCAAACGAATCGCGCCAAGACGCACGCTATCTTTAGCACGCATGGCAGTTTTCATGTCTTCGGTGATTTGGTTTTTAAGGCTCATGCTTAAAATTTAAGCGTTTTGACTAACGCCATTTATTTGGAAATACCATTTATTTAGATATATATTTGTCGAAATTAGCAGAGTAATCTGCCACATTTTCAGTAAGCGCTAATTTGTATTGCTCAACAAAATAATTAATTGCGGCATCTTTTTCGGCTTCAAACGCTTCTTTATTGCCGCATTGCGACGCGATGACAAACGCATTAAAACGGGCAGAACTGTAAGCGAAACTTGCGCTAACCACGCCACGATCTGTATCGTTTTGGCTATTAGCGTGTGCAATAAAGCCATCAGCAACACGCCAAAAAGCCTGGTTTTCTGGTTGTACCTGGTCTTCTGGCTTTGCTTGTGAGTCTGCCATGCTTGTCTTTAATTAAAAGTAAGCTTAGTAAAGTTTAGCTGGAAGCGTTTGATTACGCAGACGACGACTTTGACGTTTTACCGCCGCAGCCGCTTTACGTTTACGTTCCCAAGTTGGTTTCTCGTAAAATTCGCGCGCGCGCAAATCATTCAACAAACCTGTTTTTTCAATTAGGCGTTTAAAACGGCGCAGGGCAACGTCAAACGGCTCATTCTCTTTTACGCGTACACTAGACATTCGTTCTCACTTATTAATATTGATACTCAAGCTTATTATCTTGAGAAAAGTCCGCCATTTTAATCGTATAATCCTTTTTTTTCAATCACTTTATATACATTTGTGTGTAAAAGTGTCTTATGGATATTTTAAATGTTGGGCATTCATGTTAATACTTGGCTTTGAATCCTCTTGCGACGAAACGGGAGTTGCGCTTTACGATACCGAACTTGGGCTATTATCGCACGCGCTGCATTCGCAAGTGCAAATGCACGCCGAATACGGCGGCGTAGTGCCAGAACTTGCCTCCAGAGACCATATTCGGCGCGCCTTACCACTGACTGAGTTGGTGTTAAAACAAGCCAATAAAACCTTAAAAGATATTAACGGCATCGCCTATACACAAGGTCCAGGGCTGGCAGGCGCGCTGTTGGTAGGCACAAGCATTGCACAATCGCTGGCGATGGCGCTAAACGTGCCAAGCGTAGGCGTGCATCATTTAGAAGGCCATTTACTCGCACCATTACTAGAAGAAAATCCACCCAAATTTCCATTTGTTGCGTTGCTAGTTTCTGGCGGGCACTCTCAGATTATGCGCGTGGATGGCATTGGCGAATATACGCTTTTAGGCGACACGCTAGACGATGCAGCGGGTGAAGCGTTTGACAAAACCGCTAAATTACTCAACTTAGGCTACCCTGGCGGTCCAGCATTGGCGAGGCTTGCGGAGCAAGGTGAAGCGCGCTTTAAATTGCCGCGCCCGCTGTTAAATAGCAAAGATTTAAACTTTAGTTTTAGTGGCTTAAAGACTGCCGTACTAACGCTGGTGAATAACAATCAGCCGCTGACTAACGAAATTAAAGCGGATATTGCATGGGAATTTCAAGAGGCGGTGACCGAAATTTTAACGCTAAAGTGTATGGCAGCATTGTGCGAAACAGGTTTGGATAATTTAGTCGTTTCGGGCGGCGTGGGTGCCAATACAAGGCTGCGCGAGCGTTTAAACGCAGCCGCCAAGAAAAAATTGTGTGTCGTTAGTTATCCGCGCCTAGAGTTTTGCACCGATAACGGTGCGATGATTGCATTTGCGGGCGCTTTAAGGTTAAAAGCACATGCCACTGGACTAAATCATTCCAGTGCAAGCCTGCAGGCCGTTACTGGAGCTGCTTCCATCGGCATTATAAAAGGCACGGCCTCTAGCGGGTATGCTTTTAGCATAAAACCACGCTGGGATTTAAGCGAACTAACAAAACCTTAAAAATCATTCGCGCAATAAATTGCGCTCTTACAAATGCAACACAACGTAGGAGCGATTTTTAAATCGCGAACTGTAAAACATTATCTTTTTTTAAACCCAGATTCTGTGCCATTAAGCAACTTCTGAATATTGCTTTTGTGCCGCCACACCAGCATAACCGCCATCACCAGCACCATTAGCACATAATTTTTATAGGGCAACAACAGCCAAGCAAATACTGGTGACAATGCCGCCGCCACAATGGCTGAAAGCGAAGAAAGTCGGCTAATTGCAAATACAAACGCCCAAGTGAGCAAGCACGCCAAACCCAGCATGGGCGACACCGCCAGCATTACGCCCAGCGCGGTTGCCACGCCTTTTCCACCTTTAAATTTGTGGTAAATAGGGTACAAATGCCCAAAGAAAACCGCCAAACCAATCGCGGCCACCACCCACATCAACATATTAGATTGCAAAGCCAGCCACACGGGCAACCAACCTTTTAGCGCATCGCCTAGCAAGGTTAAGATAGCGGGCAATTTTTTGCCACTGCGCGCAATATTAGTCGCGCCGATATTGCCAGAACCAACGGTGCGTGGGTCTGGCAGGCCAAATAGTTTGCTAAAAATAATGCCAAACGAGATAGAGCCGATAAGATACGCAGCCACAATCCACACAATTGGAATTAAAGTAACGGGGATAAAACCTAACTCATTCATCAATCTTGTCCATCCATAAATAAATCCTAGTCATAAAATCGCTCTTTGCCTTTCACAGCCGTCATTCCCTCACACCCGTCATTCCGACGAAAGTAGGAATCTAGTGACTTAAATAATGTAAGTTGCTAATTATTGGTATTATATTACTGGATTCCGACTTTCGTCGGAATGACAAGCGAGAATAAGTAATATGGACACCATTTTTATATCCGAGCTAAAAGTAAAAACCAAACTCGGCGTACCCGCGTGGGAGCGCATGGTAGCGCAAACCATCATTTTGGATATTGAAATTGGTTACGATTTAAGCAAAGCCTGCAACAGCGATGCAATTGCCGACACCATTGATTATGGCGCGGTGGTTGGTCGCATTCGTGAGACCTTAACTGAAAATAGCTTTCAATTGGTAGAAGCGCTGGCAGAACATATTTGCCAATTGATTTTGAAAGAATTTGGTGCGTTAAGTGTAAAAATTAAAGTGGCTAAACCTGGGATATTGCCAGGGTTGAAGGCGTTGGGAGTTGTGATTGAGCGGGTAAGTTAATTAATGAATGACCTTGACCAGCAACTTGAAAAATTCAAGAAAGCAATGATTGAAATAAATAACTATCAAAGCTTCACTAACTCATTAGTCCAAAGGTTGTCAGCTTATGAACGGCTACTTGAAGACAATAATCTTATAAAAAAAAGAAGTGAAATTACTGAAAATGACTGGTCAAGTTCCGTGAATTTTCTTTTTAAAGATTACAGTACAGGAATAACATTAAATTCTCTAGGAGCAAGCGAGTTTACAATAAACGATTCTATTCGTATTGAGCTTGAACTGAAAAATAGGCAGTATCAATTCTTGTTGCTAAATGCATTTGAGGCCTTTGAACAATACTTAAAAAGTGCAGAACTTTTCATCGGCAATAATCCCAAAAACGAAAAGAAAAAAAGCTTTTCTCCTGCTAAATTCATAGTAAATTTACATAAGACTATTCCAGTAATTTCAACAATTATAAAATTTCAAAATGAAAGTAATCCAAAATTTTTAGATGAAATAGATTTGCTTTTAACTTTCTCGCTAATTGAACAACTTCGCCATCAGATAACGCACTCAAGCGGCTATGCTAATAATAAAACCCTCTTCATTAAAAAATGTCTTGAGCGCATCGCTCGCTATAACAACGGCAAGCCTAAATCAGAATATACGGATTACTTAAATAGTTTTTTTGGAAGCAATCAATACGAAAACTTAATTTGCTTAATTGAGATAAGAGATCAGAAAAATCCATTTTACTATTACGATAGGTTAGGCGATTTGGTCACAGAGCTCACTAGCTATGTTATTTTTATTCATGCGCGTATCAAGAGTGTATCTGGCGTGGCAATCTCTGCTAAACCCCTCGTCGCGCCTTCAGCTTGAGCGGCAGATGGTAGGCGGCGAGGACTGTTTGAGTGCGAAAAAACAGGGGTTTAGTTCCACCATTTTACCCTCTCCCTAGCTCTCTCCCTTAAAGGGCGAGGGAACAAAGTCGCTGGATTCCGACTTTCGTCGGAATGACGGTGGTGCTTAGCGGATTTTCTTTCCCCTTGCGCCACGCCGAGCAACGCAATCAATAAAGGAGTTTTCGTCGAGGACTGTTTGAGCGCTGAAAGCGCGAGTTCCGCAGACGCCTTTGTTGATGAGTAGCGCAGGGAAGCCGTAGGCCGTGGTGTGGGGTGTCTTTTTGTTTGGATACTTTATTTTGGACAAGCAAAATAAAGTATCTCGCCTAAAGGCGAAAAAGGACGGCTCAAATTTCCACCATTGCACCCTCTCTCCAGCTCTCTCCCTTCAAGGGAGAGAGGATTTTAAACCCCTCGCCCGCGCTTCGCTTGCACTCTCCCCTTGAAAAAGGACGTGGGGATATCACCCCCTAGGATGATGCACGCTATGCAATTGCTTCAAACGCTCGCGCGCCACATGCGTGTAAATTTGCGTGGTGGAAATATCTGCATGGCCTAGCAACATTTGCACCACGCGTAAATCGGCGCCGTGATTGAGCAAATGCGTGGCAAACGCGTGGCGTAGCACATGTGGGCTTATATGCTTGCTAATGCCCGCAACTAAGGCATAGCGCTTGATGAGATACCAAAACGCTTGCCGCGTCATCGCGTCACCTCGGTTAGTCACAAACATTGCATCAGTCATTTGTCCGTCTAAAATTTTAGGCCGCGCAGTTTTTAGGTATTGGTCTATCCAATCTGCCGCTTCTTGCCCCATCGGGACTAATCTAGTTTTGCTGCCCTTGCCCGTTACGCGCACCACGCCATCTTGCGTGCTCACTTCGTTTACTTTCACGCCGACTAGCTCTGAAACACGCAAACCGCTGGCGTATAAAAGCTCCAACATGGCTCTATCGCGCAAGCCAATAGAATCAAGGGTGTTGGGGGCGTTGAGTAAATCTTCTACTTCTTGCTCGTTTAAACTTTTGGGCAAGCTGCGCGGTAGTTTGGGCGATTCGATTTGCAGCGTCGGGTCTTGTTTAATCAAGCTCTCGCGCAGGGCATAACGATAAAACCGCCGCAAACTGGCGATTAATCGGCTGATGCTGCGTGGCTTGCTTTGCGGAAATTTTACAGCGAGATATTGCTGTATATCGGCTTGATTGGCTTCTAATAAATGTCCTGTCAGTAGCTCATTTTTATTGTTGTCTTTTTTTAATAAACCCAGCCACACATTAAACTGGCTTAAATCGGCACGGTAACTTTCTAAGGTATTTTTAGCAAGGCCATCTTCTAGCCAAAGGTGATCGATAAAGGCATCCAGTTGGCCAGCTTCTACTAATTCGATGCTTTCGGTCAAGCTACAATGGCCTTACAGGCTTATCTTGCTTAAACGCAATACCTTCGTGCTTTAGTAACCATTTTTTAATTTTTACGCCATCTTGCTGGCCGCTCATAAACCCGCCAAGGCCGTTTTTGGCCACCACACGATGACAGGGAATAATCAACGGTAAATTATTTGCACCGCAAGCATTCGCCACGGCGCGTGGTCCACTACCAATTTGCTGGGCAATTTCGCCATAAGTGAGCACGCGCCCACAAGCAATGGCGCTAATGGCTTGCCACACACGGCGCTGAAACGGCGTGCCTTTGAAAACAATAGGCAAGTTAAAATCGTTACGCGCATTACTAAAATACGCCTCAATTTGGCTGACCACATTGGCCGCCACTTTATGTTCTGCTGTTTTTGTTGGGTGTTTTTCTGGCAGCAGCTCTATCACCACTTGTACGCCTTGAATATAAATACCCACCGCGCCAAATGGGGCGGCTACAACAGCGTCGTATTGCAATGGAAGCTTATTTTTAGTCATAATTTTGTTTGAGTTTGAATTGTTATTCAACTTGAATTTTGAACAGAATGCAAATAACAAATGATTATAAGTATATCTAAAAATAATGATACAAAAAATAAGCGTTAAAAAACCCCAAAACTTTTCAATTTTGAGGCTTTATTAATTTGCTAATGCTTATTCAGCAGCTGGTGCTTCTGGCTTCATTACTTCTTTATCACGCGCGAATAATTTTTCTTTAATACGTGCAGATTTACCTGAACGCTCACGCAAGTAGTAAAGTTTCGCACGGCGCACATCGCCTTTACGTTTTACTTCAATGCCTGCAATCGCTGGTGAGTAAGTTTGGAACGTACGTTCTACGCCCTCGCCAGAGGATATTTTACGCACTATGAATGATGAATTTAGGCCGCGATTACGGATAGCAATCACCACGCCTTCGTAAGCCTGCACACGTTTACGCGTACCTTCAACTACGTTTACGCCCACAATTACGGTATCGCCTGGTGCGAAAACTGGAATTTTTTTGCCTAAACGCGCAATTTCTTCCGTTTCTAACATTTTAATAATATCTGCCACTTAAGTGCTCCTTTTAATTATGAAGATGCTTGTTCCTGCTCACTAATACCTTCTTGTAGCAGCCGAGCTTCCTCTTTCGTCAACGACCTTGCGGTCAATAAATCCGGGCGTTTCGCCCTTGTTAGCAATAGTGATTGTTTTAATCGCCATTGTCTAATTTTTGCATGGTTGCCAGATAATAAAACCTCTGGCACACATTTATTCCCATCAAACTCTGGTCGCGTCAGCACTTCAGGTCTAGTAAAGTGCGGGCAATCCAGCAATCCGTTTACAAACGAATCTTCAACCGCCGAATCTGCATCACCCAACGCGCCCGGCAATTGCCGCACTACTGCGTCTATTAGCGCCATGGCAGGTAATTCACCGCCACTTAGCACATAGTCGCCAATCGAGATTTCCTCATCTACTAGCGCGTCTAACAAGCGTTCATCCACACCTTCGTAACGGCTTGCCAGCAAAATAAAACCTGCTTGCTGGCTTAGCTCCATCACCTTTTTATGCGTCAGCGGCGTGCCGCGAGGCGACAGGTGAATCACTTTTGCATTCACATTTGCCGCCTTTGCTGCTTTTATCGCTTCTGCTAACGGCTCGGCCAGCATTACCATGCCTGGTCCGCCGCCATACGGCCTATCATCCACTGTTTTGTGATTATCCTGCGTAAAATCGCGTGGATTTATTACATTTAAAAAATAAATCTTTTGCGTCAAAGCCCTGCTAGTAATGCCGTGTTTCGTAATGGCATCAAACATTTCAGGAAACAAACTGATGACATCGAATCTCATCATCGCACTCTAAAAATCTGCGTCCCAGTCAACCAGCATGGTTTTTGCGTTTAAATCGACTGCTAAAATCACTTCCGTGATGTAGGGGATTAAACGCTCTTGTCCAGCATCACTTTTCGCCACGCTTTTTACAACAAGCACGTCATTCGCGCCTGTAGCAAACACATCGGTAATGAAGCCAAAATCAACATCTTGCTGATTTTTCACACTCAGCCCGATTAAATCAGACCAGTAATATTCTTCACCTTTAAGCTTAGGTAGCGATGCTCTGGGAACCGCTATCTGCTTGGTTTTGCAGGCCACTGCAGCATCTCTATCATCAATGCCTTGCAGCTTAACTACTAGCACATCATTATGAATTTTTGCGCTTTCAACTTTCAGTTCGCGCCAATTGTCATCTTTGCCTATCCACCAAGTTTTGTAATCCAGCAACCCATCAAACTCTTCAGTATCGGGCAACACTTTTAGCCACCCAAAAACGCCATAAGGCGCTACAACGCGCCCCATTATGACTAGCTCGGTCGCGCTAGCGCGATCCGTGACCACCAAATCCGCACTCTCGCTCATCGCTTAAGGCTGATTTAAGCTAGATTTAAGTTTATGCTTCAGCTGCAGGAGTTTCTACTGGAGCTTCAGTAGCGGCTTCAACAGGTGCTACTTCAACTACTGCAGCAGCTTCTGCCTCAGCAGCTTTGGCAGCTTCAGCGGCGGCATTTTCTTCTGCAAGCTTGGCAGCGGCTTTAGCATCTGCTTCAGCTTTTGCAGCATCGGCAGCCGCTTTTACTTTTGCAGCATCTGCGGCGGCGGCTTTAGCTTTAGCGGCGGCGGCTTTTTCAGCATCTTTCGCTTTAGCGGCTAGTGCGGCTTCTGGGCCTTTTGCGTGTGTTTTTACTAAACGCGCCACAGTGTCTGACATTTGCGCGCCGTTACCAGTCCAATGTGTAACACGCGTTTCATCAATACGCAGACCTTCTGCGCCTGCTTTGGCGGATGGGTTATAAAAGCCCACGCGCTCAATAAAACGACCATCGCGACGATTGCGCGAATCAGCCACTACAACATTGTAAAATGGGTTCTTTTTAGAGCCACCGCGTGATAAACGAATAACGAC
>JAYVRE010000105.1:0-2420 GCA_043776535.1 Methylotenera sp.
CCCAGCGACTGTGTTTTATATTCTTGTCCGCCTTGTCCAGGCTGGCTTGGCATTCCTGGCATACCAGGAATGCCAAAACGTTTAAAAAATTCTTGTAGCGCTGGGTCATCTGGCATGTTAGGGAAAGGCATGGAATTGCCTGCTTGCATAACCTGCGTAACGCTTATATTCACCACTTCGGCACCGTGTTTTTCGGCTAGCTCGGTAAAATCGGGTAAGTTATTTGCTGTTGCTATTTGAGTAAAGCTAGAAAATGTAAAAGCAATTGCCATTGATACACTTGAAATCCATTTTTTTAACATCTGCTATTTTTCCTTAAATATTGTTTAATCAAAACTAACTGTACTTTTCTGCTCTGCCAACCTTAAGCTTGCGTTGCCAACCTTAAAATCACGGGTTGTTGCAACTTAAAATAACTGCTCGACATCGTGTGTCCTTTTACCCACACAAAGCCCAGCACTAAACCAACCAACGCGCCCAACATGGCATAGCTATTTGTATCATGTATTTGTGTCGCTAATATGGCGCCAATTAACATGGTTGCAAGTGGCAATATATAAAGCAACAAAGCACTTTTTAGCAAGGCTTTTTCGTTGATACCTACTATAACGCTGTCACCCACTTTTGCGTTGATAAGATTTTGCGCTTTGAACGCGGTAGATTGATGCGCAAACAGTTTGCCCCAAATAGAGTTGCCACAACCGCGCGTTTGGCCGCACAAACCACATGCTATTTTGCGTTCAATTTCTAGCGTGGCGGTTGAATCTGCTGCGGAAGCTTCGCTTTCGAGCGAGAGAATGACGGCGCGTTCTTCTATCATGATTCTTCTATTTATAGTGCTAAGAATAGTTAATTAAAAAAATAATTGGGGAAAAAATACTACTTACTTAATAGCTCCAGTTTGTTTTTTAAAGCTGACTGCTTTGGCAATTTGCATTACGGTGGCCGCAGGTACTTCGCCCACCACCGTAACCTGATAGCCATTAATCACATTGGCGCAAATGTTGGTAGAGCCAATCTGCATATGCCCCATTTTGGGATGCATCCCTTTGGTGAGCGGCTCTATAAATAATGAGATTGAGGCGATGCCGTCAGAAAATATAATTTGATCCACAGGCTCGGTTTTACCTGACACCACCAGCGCTCTATGATCAACCTTCGAGTAGCCAACAGGTAGCTCAGTCACAATCCAATCGTTAGTTATTTGATTAACTGCCGTGGCGTCCTCCATCACGTAGCTTTTTTTCACATCAATTCTCGGCTTAAACCAATTCTCATCTTGTGAATTAAGCATGCTGAGTTGATTAAATTCAATTTGTTCTAAAGTTTGATTTTTGCTGTCAATTAAAGTCATTTTTAGCAAAAGTCCGTATTCGGTATCTGCCCAAATTTTATAGCTGTAGCGAAAAGCATCGTTAGGCACTAGTTGGACAATTCGTGCTTCTCTCCCAGCGACATATTCCAAACCACCAAGGCGCGCTGTGTAACTAGTTTTAATGGTCACTAAGTCAGTTGGCAGCATGGCGGGAAAAAGATTTTGCCCGCGACGCTTTTCAATGACCATTTTTTGGTTTTGTGGCCGAAAAATCACAATGTCTTTGCCTTGGCTATACACCTCGCGCGGTTGATTAACTTGGCCTGAGCTTATGCTATTATCTAGCACCACATTGCGCGTTAACTCTTGTCCAGCGTTGTTCATGTGGGTAATTTGTACCGAGCGCGTTTGCTTACCATTTTGATACACAAATACGCCTTGATAATTCAGCTCGCGCGATGCATAGGCAGATTTTTGCAACACAAACCAAGCGTCATCCACCGCATAACTATTAACGCTGACAAGCGCTAATACCGCTACAAATACTGTACGCAACATTATTGTTTTGGTTCTGTGTAATTAGCAGTTTGAATGTAATACGCAGCATTGCTAGGTGCGGCGGCCTGATGCGCCTGTAAATACTCGGTCGGCACGCTTTGCGCGATTTCCACTGGTGCAAGCGCTTCAGGTTGGCTAAGTTGTTGCTGCAACACCATCACACCCACAAACATCACTGCCGCAACAGATGCGGCAACCGACCAAAACCTAGGTGTATTGTAAGAGGACGTTTTGTAAGAGGATTGTTTGCTGGAGATTTGCGCTTGATTTTGACCGTTAGGAGCTAATAATGTAGGCTCAGATTCTAATGCGTGCATCACACGACGGCTAAAATCGTGGCTCATTTGCACACCGCCGCGTCCAATATCGCCACGTAAAGTATCACCTATTAAATGGTAGTGCGTCCAACAGCTTTTAAGCTCGCCGCCTGATTTGACTGACGTAATGATATGTTCTGCGCTTTCAGTATCAAACTCGCCATCCATTAATGCAGATAATTGATCTTTCATTTTTCTTACCTCAAATAAAACTAATGCGTTTAATCCCT
>JAYVRE010000106.1:0-2407 GCA_043776535.1 Methylotenera sp.
GAAGCCCTGACTGCGCGCGGTTTGCGCATTATTTCTGGCCGCACCGAGTCACACATGTTCATGGTTGATTTGCGCCCAAAAAGTTTAACTGGCAAAGCCGCCGATGCTGCGCTTGGCTTGGCGCATATCACTGTGAATAAAAACGCCATTCCTAACGATCCAGAAAGTCCATTCGTCACCTCTGGCATCCGTATCGGTTCGCCCGCCATCACCACGCGCGGCTTTATGGAAGCGGAAGCGAAAATTGTCGCGAATTTAATCGCTGATGTGTTGGATAATCCCACGGATGCAGCGGTGATTGCCGCAACTAAAGAAAAAGTGCATGCGTTAACGGCAGTTTTTCCAGTGTATGGGGTTTAATGTTTTTGTAGGAGCGCAATTTATTGCGCGAATTTTAGTGCATATTCGCGATTTAAAAATCGCTCCTACAACGGGAGTAACTTGATGAAATGCCCATTCTGCGGTGATGCTGATACACAAGTCATTGATTCTAGAGTGAATGACGAAGGTGATTCTATTCGCCGTCGGCGTAAATGTGGCAAGTGCGACAAGCGTTTTACCACCTACGAAACGGCTGATTTACATTTGCCGCAGGTGGTTAAAACCAATGGCACGCGCGAGGAATTTAGTCGCGATAAATTGCGCTTATCGTTCACGCGCGCTTTACACAAGCGCCCAGTGCCGACAGAATATGTAGAGCGCGCGCTGGATCATATTGTGCAAAAAATGCTATCACTTGGCGAGCGCGAGATCCCCGCTCGCGAGTTGGGCGAAAGCGTGATGCAAGAGCTGAAAGTGATGGATAAAGTAGCTTATATTCGTTTTGCCTCGGTGTATCGCAGTTTTTCCGATGTGGATGATTTTCACGATGCCATTCGAGATTTGTAGCTTATAAACTGCATGGCTTTTACTGCCAACGACCATCTTTATATGACCCGCGCTCTGCAATTGGCGCAACAGGGCATAAATACCACCATGCCAAACCCGCGCGTGGGTTGCGTAATTGTGAAAGATGGCCCAAAAGGAAAGATAGTCATAGGTGAGGGCGCGCACCTAAAGGCGGGCGAGCCACATGCGGAAGTGTTCGCTTTGCGCCTAGCAGGCGATAAGGCAAAAGGCGCAACTGCCTACATTACGCTAGAACCATGCAACCATACAGGCCGCACGCCACCATGCTCGGAAGCCTTACTCCATGCGGGTGTTGCAAAAGTAATTGTTGCCATGCAAGACCCAAACCCACAAGTTGCGGGTAGCGGTTTAGCGTATTTGCAATCTCACAATATCGAAGTAGCCAGTGGCTTGTTGCAAGCACAAGCTGAAGCGCTCAACCCAGGTTTTATCTCGCGCATGACGCGCAAACAACCTTTTATTCGCTGCAAAATCGCTGCTAGTTTAGACGGCAAAACCGCGCTGAATAACGGCGTTAGTCAATGGATTACCAGCGAGCCAGCAAGGTTAGATGTGCAACATTGGCGCGCCCGTTCTTGTGCAATTTTAACTGGCATTGGCACAGTGCTGGCGGATAACCCCAGCATGAATGTACGTACCCCCTCTCCCTTGATGGGAGAGGGCTGGGGAGAGGGTGAGTATATTCGCCAACCATTAAAGGTCATCGTCGATAGTCAGTTGCAAACGCCCATAGACGCGAAAATTCTGCGCTCAGAAAATAATACGGGTGGAAATGTGTTGATTGCGTTTGCTAATGACACACACAATAAATCTGCACAATTACTAAACGCAGGCGCACAGCTGCTTTGTATTCCAAATGAGCAGAATAAGGTGTGCCTAAAAACGCTATTAAGCCACCTTGCCGCTTGCGAAATCAATGAAGTGTTAGTGGAGGGCGGCGAAGGCCTAAACGGCGCGTTGCTGGCGCAAAACCTCATAGACGAGATGCTGATTTACTACGCGCCAAAACTCATGGGTAGCACCGCCAAGGGCATGTTTGCGCTACCTGCTTTTACACAAATGAGCCAAGCCGTGAATCTCGACATCATTGATATGCGCCAAATCGGCGTGGATATTCGCCTGCGCGCTAGGCCAGTGCTGGTATAGCCATGTTAATCGACACGCACTGCCACCTCGACGCGGCTGAATTTAATGCAGATAGAGACGCAGTAGCAAAATCGGCGCAAATAGCAGGCGTGGGCATGATAGTTATCCCGGCTGTGGCGCGCGAAAATTTTCAGCAAGTCATCGATTTGTCCAACCAATATGCACATTGCAGCATGGCCTTGGGCATTCACCCCATGTATGTTGATGGCGCGCAGCCGAGCGATTTAGCTTTGTTAAAACATCTCATCGCCGCGCAACTAGCCGCGCCAAATAGCAAGCTAGTAGCGGTAGGCGAGATAGGCTTAGATTTTTTCGTCACGCAGCAAAACCGCGAAACGCAGGAATATTTTTT
>JAYVRE010000107.1:0-9265 GCA_043776535.1 Methylotenera sp.
TAAAGAAATGCCGATTGATATTTCTAACGTTGCGTTGTTTAACAATGCAACTCAAAAAGCTGACCGTGTTGGTTACAAGGTTTTGAAAGACGGCAAAAAAGTGCGCGTATTCAAATCTAACGGCGAAGCAGTGGACGCATAGGATAAATTATGGCGCGCTTAAAGCAATTTTATAAAGACTCAGTTGTTAAAAAAATGACAGAGCAATTTGGTTACACTTCAGTCATGCAAGTGCCACGCATTGAAAAAATCACCTTAAACATGGGTGTGGGCGAAGCGGTTGCTGACAAAAAAGTGATGGAACACGCAGTAGGTGATATGGAAAAAATCGCTGGTCAAAAAGTAGTTGTGACCAAGGCGAAAAAATCTGTAGCGGCTTTTAAAATTCGTGATGATTATCCTGTGGGCTGTAAAGTCACTTTGCGTCGCGAGCGTATGTACGAATTCTTAGATCGTCTGATTACTGTTGCTATTCCACGTATTCGTGATTTTCGCGGTATTCCAGCGAAATCATTTGATGGTCGCGGCAATTACAACATGGGCGTGAAAGAGCAAATTATATTTCCAGAAATTGAATATGACAAAATCGATGTGATTCGTGGCATGAACATTACGATTACGACAACGGCAAAGACAGATGCAGAGGCCAAAGCACTTTTGGCAGCGTTTAGTTTTCCTTTTAGAGGTTAAGACATGGCAAAAACATGTATGACAGAACGCGAGATTAAACGTCGCGACACCGTAAAAAAATTCGCAGCTAAGCGCGATGATTTGAACGCAACTATCAATGATCAGAAGGCAAGTCTGGAAGATCGTCGTAATGCGCGATTGAAATTGCAAAGTCTGCCACGTAATTCTAGCCCGGTGCGTTTGCGCAATCGTTGCGCGCTCACAGGCCGTCCACGTGGTGTTTTCAGTAAATTTGGTATTGGCCGCAGTAAATTGCGCGATTTGATGATGAGTGGCCAAGTGCCAGGCATCACCAAAGCTAGCTGGTAACGGGGGAGTAGATTATGAGTATGAGTGATCCGATTGCCGATATGCTAACGCGAATTCGTAACGCGCAAAGTGTAAACAAACTTTCAGTTTCTATGCCTGCTTCTAAACTCAAAGGCGCTATCGCCAGTGTGTTAAAAGATGAAGGTTATATTGATGATTTTGCAGTGCTTGCCAATGATGGTAAGCCAGTTTTAAGCATTAGCTTGAAATATTATGCTGGTCGTCCAGTTATTGAGAAAATTGACCGTGTCAGTAAACCGGGTCTCCGTGTTTACAAAGGCAGTCAAAATGTACCTAAAGTAATGAATGGCCTTGGTGTGACAATATTGTCTACATCTAAGGGTGTAATGACAGATCGTAAAGCACTTGCAGCCGGTATCGGTGGCGAAGTGTTGTGCGTAGTGGCTTAAGGAGAAGCAAATGTCACGTGTTGCTAAAAATCCAGTCGCTATTCCAGATAAAGTTGAAGTGGTGCTAAGCGCAAATAATATTGCGATTAGCGGCCCATTAGGCAAACTATCTCACCCACTTACCAATGCTGTTGAGTTAAAGCGTGATGGCGAAACCATTACGTTTGCTGCCACCAGTGATAGCCAGCACTCACGCGCCATGTCAGGTACATTGCGTGCGTTGGTGGCTAACATGGTGCAAGGCGTTTCAACAGGTTTTACGCGTAAATTAACATTGGTTGGTGTAGGCTATAAAGCCAATGCACAAGGTGCTATGCTTAACTTAGAGTTAGGTTATTCACACCCAATCAATCACAAAATGCCAGCTGGCATTACTGTGCAAACTCCAACACCAACTGAAGTAATTCTGACTGGTTACGATAAGCAAGTGGTTGGTCAGATTGCTGCACAGATTCGTTCTTATCGCGCACCAGAGCCATACAAAGGTAAGGGTGTTCGCTATTCTGACGAAGTGGTTGCAATTAAAGAAACCAAAAAGAAATAAATAGACTGAAAAATAATTAGGATTTATATAAATGAACATCGTAAATAATCGCTTGCGCCGTGCACGTAAAACCCGTGCCAAAATTGCCGAGTTAAAAGTTACACGTTTAAGTGTGCATCGTACTAATACGCATATTTATGCGCAAATTATTGCTGAAACTGGTGATAAAGTATTAGCAAGCGCTTCAACTGTTGAAGCGGACGTGCGTAAAAAAGTAAAAAACGGTGGCAATATTGAGGCAGCAGCAGCAATCGGCAAACTTATCGCCGAAAAAGCGAAAAAAGCTGGCATAACTACTGTGGCTTTTGATCGTTCAGGCTACAAATATCATGGTCGTATCAAGGCGTTAGCAGATGCTGCGCGTGAAAACGGTCTGTCATTCTAATTTAGGCGAGATAGATAATGGCTAGAGAAATCGAACAGCAATCACAGCAAACCGACGGTTTGCGTGAAAAAATGATTACGGTTAATCGTGTAAGTAAAACGGTTAAAGGTGGTCGTATTATGAGTTTCGCAGCATTGACAGTAGTCGGTGATGGCGATGGCGCAGTAGGCATGGGCAAGGGCAAGGCGCGTGAAGTGCCAGTTGCCGTGCAAAAAGCCATGGATGAAGCACGTCGCGGCATGTTAAAAGTGAATTTGAATAACGGAACGCTACATCACGCTGTAACAGGAGTGCATGGTGCAGCTAAAGTGTTTATTCAGCCAGCATCTGAAGGTACTGGCATCATTGCTGGTGGCGCAATGCGTGCGATTTTTGAAGTGATGGGTATCACTAATGTGGTGGCTAAATGTATCGGTTCAACCAATCCTTACAATTTGGTGCGCGCTACATTAAATGGCTTAGAATCAATGAATACACCTTCAGAAATTGCAGCTAAACGCGGTAAATCTATTGAAGAAATTAGAGGCTAAAATTATGACTAAAGTCTTGGCTAAAGATAAAAAAGATGCAACAAACATTAAAGTTACGTTAGTTAAAAGCGTAATTGGTAGAATTGAAGCGCACCGCGCTACTGTAAAAGGCTTGGGTCTACGTCGTATGCATCATACGGTTGAGTTACAAGACACGCCAGCAATTCGCGGTATGATTAACGCGGTGGGCTATCTATTAAAGGTAGAAGGATAATGCAATTAAATACAATTAAGCCTGCTGAAGGCGCTAAAAAAAACCGCCGTCGTGTGGGTCGTGGTATTGGTTCTGGTTTAGGTAAAACCGCAGGTCGTGGCCATAAAGGCCAAAAATCACGTACTGGTGGCTTTCATAAAGTCGGTTTTGAAGGCGGTCAGATGCCTTTGCAACGTCGTTTACCAAAACGTGGCTTTAAATCGATGACAAAAGCTGATACAGCGCATGTGCGCACATCAGAGCTCAATAATTTGCCAGTGGATACAATTGATTTGCTAGTGTTAAAACAAGCAAACGTTATTTCAGGCAACGCACTGGCTGCAAAAGTGTTTTTATCTGGCGAAGTAACCAAAAAACTTAATTTGTCTGGCTTGCTGCTAACAAAAGGCGCGCGCGCTGCGGTTGAAGCAGCTGGCGGCAACGTAGCAGAAGCGTAAGAGACTTAGCATTGGCGCAAGATAGTATTTTAGGTGCAGTTGGTAAAATGAGCGAGCTGAAAAGTCGCTTGTGGTTCGTGCTGGGTGCCTTGGTCGTGTATCGCTTAGGCGCACATATTCCAGTTCCTGGCATTGATCCAACGGTGTTGAAGCAGTTATTTGATTCGCAAAGCAGTGGTATTTTGGGCATGTTCAACATGTTCTCAGGCGGCGCATTATCACGCTTTACAGTGTTTGCTTTAGGTATCATGCCGTATATTTCGTCATCCATTATAATGCAGTTGGCGACGGTAGTTTCTCCCAAACTGGAGCAACTCAAAAAAGAAGGTGAAGCGGGCAGGCGTACTATTACTAAATATACGCGCTATGGCACCTTGGTATTGGCAACGTTTCAAGGCTTAGGCATTGCAATTGCACTTGAAGGACAAGCGGGTTTGGTGTTAGACCCAGGCATGGCATTTAGATTAACAGCCCTGATTACCTTGGTGAGTGGCACCATGTTTTTAATGTGGCTGGGTGAACAAATTACCGAACGTGGCATTGGTAATGGTATTTCCATTATCATATTTGCAGGTATTGTGGCTGGCTTGCCAAGCGCGATTGGCGGCACCTTAGAGTTGGCGCGTACTGGTGCTTTCTCAATACCATTGGTGATATTTTTGTTTGTAGCAGTATTGTTAGTAACGGCGCTGGTGGTTTTTGTAGAGCGTGGGCAACGTAAGATTACGGTGAACTATGCTAAGCGCCAAGTGGGTAACAAAGTGTATGGTGGTCAAACCACGCATTTGCCATTGAAGCTAAACATGGCGGGCGTTATACCACCAATTTTTGCCTCAAGCATTATTTTGTTCCCAGCGACATTAGCAGGCTGGTTTGGTAGTAGCGAGAAGCTTTACTGGTTAAAAGATATCAGTAATGTGTTGTCACCAGGTCAGCCGATTTACATTTTGTTTTTTGCTGCTGCGATTATGTTTTTCTGTTTCTTTTATACGGCCTTAGTATTTAACCCTAAAGAAACTGCGGACAATTTGAAGAAAAGTGGTGCGTTTGTACCAGGTATTCGCCCAGGCGAGCAAACTGCGAAATATATTGACAAGATTATGGGTCGTTTAACCTTGATTGGTGCTATTTATATAACCTTGGTTTGTTTATTGCCAGAGTTTTTAAGGTTGAAATTTAATACGCCATTTTATTTTGGCGGTACGTCATTGTTAATTATTGTTGTAGTCACCATGGATTTTATGACGCAAGTGCAATCACACTTGATGTCGCATCAGTACGAAGGTTTGCTTAAAAAGGCGAACTTTAAGGGCAGCGCAAACGCGCGTTAGTTTAAAATTTTTAGATTGATTTAATTGGTGTTGAGGTAAATTATGAGAGTTCGTGCATCAGTAAAAGCATTATGCCGCAATTGTAAAGTTGTGCGTCGTCGTGGTGTGGTTCGTATTATTTGTACAGACCCACGTCACAAGCAACGTCAAGGTTAATGGCTGTAGTAATAAAGTAGTGCATTGTTAAAATGCTTAAGTTAGCACTAAGGGTTGAAAATATAAGCTCAAGCTGCTAAAATTTAAGGCTTTTTTATTTAGTCGCAACATATTGCGATATGTTTTGGAGTTAAAGTATGGCTCGTATTGCTGGGGTTAATATCCCAAATAATAAACACGCTGAAATCGCATTAACCGCGATTTTTGGTATTGGTAGAAATACAGCACAAAAAATTTGTGTTGCTGCTGGTGTTTTAGCTTCCACAAAAGTCAAAGATCTTAACGATGCTGACGTGGAAAAACTTCGTGATGAAGTGGCTAAAGTAAAAGTAGAAGGCGACTTACGTCGCGAAGTTTCTATGAATATTAAGCGTCTAATGGACTTAGGTTGCTATCGCGGTGTGCGTCATCGCCGTGGCTTGCCAGTTCGTGGTCAGCGCACTAAAACGAATGCGCGTACACGTAAAGGCCCTATTAAAGCCATTAAGCAAGCTAAGTAATTTTAAATAGCAATTAATTTTATTAAGATTCGATTAAGTAAGATTTATAGGTAAGGAATAGTACAACATGGCAAAAGCTCATGTACGCGTAAGAAAAAAGGTTAAAAAGAATATTGCCGAGGGTATCGCCCATGTGCACGCTTCATTTAACAATACAATTATTACAATCACTGACCGTCAAGGCAATGCGCTGGCTTGGGCGACTTCTGGCGGCCAAGGCTTTAAAGGCTCACGTAAGAGTACGCCATTCGCTGCACAAGTTGCGGCTGATGTTGCGGGTAAAGCTGCGCAAGAGTCAGGCGTTAAAAATTTAGAAGTGCGTATTAAAGGTCCTGGTCCTGGCCGTGAATCTGCTGTGCGTGCGCTTAATGCAGCTGGTTTTAAAATTACCAGCATAACCGATGTGACGCCAGTACCACACAATGGCTGTCGTCCACCTAAAAAACGCAGAATTTAAGCGAAAAAGATTACTGGAGAACTATCTTGGCTAGAAACTTAGACCCTAAATGCCGTCAGTGCCGCCGTGAAGGCGAAAAACTATTCTTAAAAGCAGAAAAATGCTTTACAGATAAGTGCGCTATCGAAAAACGTAACTTCCCACCTGGTCAACACGGTCAGCGTCGTAACTCACGTTTGTCAGATTACGGTGTGCAATTGCGTGAGAAACAAAAAGTACGTCGTATCTATGGCGTTTTAGAAGGTCAGTTCCGTAGCTACTACGCAGAAGCTGATCGTCAAAAAGGCATTACAGGCGAAAACTTATTGCAATTGCTGGAGTGCCGTTTAGATAACGTGGCTTTCCGTATGGGCATAGGTGGTTCTCGTACTGAAGCGCGTCAAATCGTGCGCCACAACAGTATTAAAGTGAATGGTAAACGTGTGAATATTCCTTCATATCAAGTAAAAGCGGGCGACGTGGTTTCTGTTGCTGAGGCATCAAAAACACAATTGCGTATTAAAAGTGCGCTTGAAGCGGCGGAACAACGCGGTTTCCCAGCATGGTTAGAAGTGGATGTGAAAGCTTTGACAGGCACATTTAAATCTAAACCACAGCGTGATGATTTGCCTTCAACCATTAACGAATCATTGGTTGTTGAGTTGTATTCTAAGTAATTAGTACTTAGTTTAAATACTCATTTAACCAATAACTCGAGGAATTTTATGCAAAACAACCCAACTGAATATTTGAAACCGCACGTGGTCGATGTTGAAGTAATCACCCCATTGCGTGCTCGCGTCACATTAGAGCCAATGGAGCGTGGTTTTGGTTATACATTAGGTAATGCGCTACGTCGTGTTCTATTGTCATCGATTCCTGGCTTTGCCATTACTGAAGTTAAAATTGATGGCGTAGTTCATGAATATTCAACCATCGATGGCGTGCAAGAAGACGTTGTTGATATTTTGCTTAACCTTAAAGGGGTGGCATTAAAACTTAACAATAAAACTGAAACTATTTTAACGCTGAACAAATCTAGTGAAGGCGTGGTAACAGCAGGCGACTTTGATACAGGCCATGATGCAGAAATTGTGAACCCTAACCATGTGATTGCACACTTAACCAAGGGCGGCAAACTAAGTTTAGAAGTTAAAGTTGAAATGGGACGTGGTTATCAACCTGTTCCAGCGCGTCAAAAAGCCGATGATGAAGACCGTGTTTTAGGTTTTATCATGGTAGATGCGTCTTTTAGCCCAATTAACAAAGTCAGCTATCAAGTAGAAAGTGCGCGCGTTGAGCAACGTACTGACTTAGATAAATTAATCATGGACGTTGAAACTAACGGTATTATTGAGCCAGAACAAGCGATTCGCGATGCGGCGCGTATTTTGATTGGTCAATTATCTGTGTTTGCCAATTTAGAAGGTTCACCAAGCGAAGTGGAAGTGAAGTCTGCGCCGCAAGTTGACCCAATTTTATTGCGTCCAGTGGACGATTTAGAATTAACAGTGCGTTCAGCTAACTGTTTGAAAGCAGAAAATATTTTCTACATTGGTGATTTAATCCAACGTAGCGAAAATGAATTATTAAAAGCCCCTAACTTAGGTCGCAAATCTTTGAATGAAATTAAAGATGTACTCGCAACTAAAGGCTTAACTTTGGGCATGAAGCTTGAAAACTGGCCGCCAGTTGGCCTTGAAAAAGCCTAGTTAGCAAGCTTAAACATTAAAGAAAATTAAGGAATTACTATGCGTCACGGTAATAGCAATCGTAAATTAAATCGCACTAGCAGCCACCGCGCGGCTATGTTTCGCAACATGTCTGTGTCTTTATTAAAGCATGAAGTGATTAGAACCACTCTACCAAAAGCAAAAGAACTGCGTAAATATGCAGAGCCTTTGATTACATTGGGCAAAGATGCCACTTTGGCTAATCGTCGTTTAGCGTTTGCGCGCTTACGCGATCGCGACATTGTTGGTAAATTGTTTGGCGAACTTGGCCCGCGCTACAATGCGCGTAACGGTGGTTATTTGCGTATTTTAAAATGCGGTTTCCGTAACGGTGATAACGCACCTATGGCATTGGTTGAGTTAGTTGATCGTCCAGACACTAGCACTGAAGCAGTAGAAGCTTAAAAATTGATTTTATATAAAGTAGTTTTTATATGTTAAAAAAGCCAGCTTCTAGCTGGCTTTTTTATTGGCTATCGTTTAAATCAAAACCAACTTTAAGAACTCAACAATATCTGATTGATTAAACGGCCAATTGAGTTCAGTTTTTGAATCATTTCGATGCAATACTGGAATGCGCAAACCATATTGTGCTAACAATGCTTCATCATCAGCAATATCAATGACTTCAAGCTTAAAGCCATCAGGAAAATGCAGCAAATGCGTGTGTGCTAATTCGCACAAATGACAGTGCGAGGTGGAATATAAAGTGAGTTGTTTAATCATTGCTAGTATTTTAAGCGCTAATTTCCCTGCAATAAGCAAAATATCCATAAAAATAAATCATAATAGCGTTTTATGTTGTTTTGCCATTATTAAGGTTAAGCATGTTTGATCAACAAGATACAAAAGAGAGTTTAAGCGAGAGCCTGCAACAGGTGATTTCTCTTTTGGAGAAACACAAGCTGGTGGAGAATCTTGTCCATAAACAAGATACGCCTAAGCACGGCTTGGATAGACAGGATTTAGTTGAGCAGCTTGTCCATAAACAAAATTTAGCCGAGCTGCAAAAGAAATTAGATGCCTTGCACCCTGCGGACGTAGCGCATATTCTGGAAGCGCTACCGCTTGAAGATCGCTTAAATCTTTGGGAGTTGGTAAAAGCTGATCGCGATGGCGACATTCTGTTAGAAGTGACTGATTCTGTACGTCAAAGCTTGATTGATGACATGGCTCCACATGAATTGCTGGCGGCAGCCGAGCAGCTAGATACAGATGAACTGGCGGACTTAGCGCCCGACTTGCCCAAAGACGTGCTGCAAGACCTGCTGGAAAGCCTAGATACGCAGAATCGTGAGCGTTTGCAATCCACCCTTTCCTACGATGAGGATGCGGTTGGCGCGCTGATGGATTTTGACATGGTCACCATTCGTGAGGACATTACCCTAGAAGTGGCATTGCGCTATTTACGTCGCTTAGGTAGCTTGCCAGACCATACAGATAAGTTATTTGTCGTTGATAGAAATGATATTCTGCTAGGCGTATTGCCGCTAAAGCGCATGGTGGTGAACGATTTGGATGCTAATGTGGCCGACGTGATGGCAGCTGATGCAGTGGCGTTTCATCCTGAAGATATTGCAGATGAAGCCG
>JAYVRE010000108.1:0-2387 GCA_043776535.1 Methylotenera sp.
GTGAAAACGGGAACCCATTTTTGTAGTTAAAAGCCACTGGATTCCGTGTCAAGCACGGAATGACGGGAGTGAGTTTTAGCGGCTATTCAACGGCACAAATGGCCTATTTTCTGGC
This sequence comes from Methylotenera sp., assembly GCA_043776535.1. GTDB lineage: Bacteria > Pseudomonadota > Gammaproteobacteria > Burkholderiales > Methylophilaceae > Methylotenera_A. The sequence goes on from JAYVRE010000108.1 coordinate 116, forward strand.
CCTGTATATTCTGCATTTGGGCGAATTATTTTATTGTCAATGCGTTGCTCAATCACATGTGCAACCCAGCCTGTAGTGCGCGAAATCACAAATAGCGGCGTAAACATACCAGTCGGCACGCCCATTAAATGATAGCTGCTGGCACTGTACCAATCTAAATTAGGAAACATTTTTTTCTGATCCCACATGATTTTTTCAATACGCGCTGAGATGTCAAAAAGCTGCATGTTGCCTGCATCTTCGCTTAATTTCTGTGAAACTGCTTTGATTGATTCATTTCGTGGGTCGGCAATGGTGTAAACAGGGTGACCAAAACCAATCACAATTTCTTTACGCGCCATGCGTTCTAAAATATCAGCTTCAGCTTCATCGGCATTTTTATAGCGCTCGATAATTTCCATCGCCGCCTCATTCGCGCCGCCATGTTTTGCACCACGCAGCGCACCAATCGCGCCTGTAATACAGCTATACATATCAGATAGCGTGCCTGCAATTACTCGCGCGGTGAAGGTGCTGGCGTTAAACTCGTGCTCTGCGTATAACACTAGCGAGGTATTCATCGCGTCAATATGCACTTGGCTCGGCGCTTTACCATGTAAAACATGCAGAAAATGTGCGGCGATACTATCGTCGTCGGTTTCCACTTCGACGCGTTTGCCAAAGTGACTAAAGTGATACCAATACAATAAAATTGAACAAAAACAACTAATTAGGCGATCTCCCAGCAGTTTTGCCGCGTCAATATCGCGGTTTGCGCTTTCAGGTTCAAGTGTGCCGAGCATGGCGCAACCCGTGCGCATCACATCCATTGGATGTGCGTTTTTCGGGATTTGCTCGAGCACAGTTTTAAGCGCAGCAGGCAAGCCGCGCAGTGTTTTAAGTTTTGCGTGATAGGCAGTTAGCTGCGCCTTATTCGGCAACTCGCCATGAATCAACATGTACGCCACTTCTTCAAAAGTCGCACTTTTGGCCAGCTCGGTAATATCGTAGCCACGATAATGTAAATCGTTGCCCGTATGGCCGACCGTGCAAATGGCTGTAGAGCCAGCATTGACGCCGGCTAGAGCGACGCCTTTTTTCTTTTTCGGTTCTGTTGTCGTAATTTCTGTCATATTTTAGCCTCACACTATTTATAACCGTCATACCAGCGAAGGCTGGTATCCAGTCAAGTTGCAATTTAATCTATGCTTAAATTCACTTAGTAATCTAGGCATGATGCTTGTCTTGATTCCCGCCTACGCACCACAGGCACTCCGATTTACTAAGCGCTAAAGCACTTGCAAAGTCGTATGCGGGAATGACGGTGTGGGTAGTTTAGATATTTTTCTGTTACTTACTTTCTTGATTAAAAAGTGCATCTAGTTTTTGCTCAAATGCGTGATAACCCAAATGCTCGTAAAGCTCCATGCGGGTTTGCATCATGCCAACTACATTTTTTTGTGTGCCTTCTTTACGCATGGTTTCATACACAGTTAACGCGGCTTTATTCATGGCGCGGAAGGCTGAAAGTGGGTATAAAACCATGCTTACATCTGCAGTTGCTAGTTCTGCTACCGTAAATAATGGCGTGCTGCCAAACTCGGTAATATTGGCTAATACAGGCACTTTTACCGCATCTACAAATTGTTTATACATACTTAGTTCAGTCATGGCTTCGGGGAATATCATATCAGCACCCGCCTCAACACAAGCGCAGGCTCGATCCATAGCGCTTTGTAAACCTTCCACCGCCAATGCATCAGTGCGCGCCATAATGACAAAGTCTGGGTCAGTTCTAGCATCCACAGCGGCTTTAATGCGGTCAACCATCTCTGCTTGTGAAACAACGGCTTTATTGGGCCGATGACCACAGCGTTTGGCTGAAACTTGGTCTTCAATATGCACCGCAGCAGCGCCTGCTTTTGCCACACTTTTAACAGAGCGCGCAATATTAAATGCGCCGCCCCAGCCAGTGTCTATATCCACCAAAAGCGGTGTATCGATAGCGTCTGTAATACGGCGTACGTCAATTAGCACGTCTTCCAGCGAAGAAATGCCTAAATCGGGCAAACCCAATGAGCCAGCAGCCACGCCGCCACCAGACAAGTACAGCGCCTTAAAGCCCGTTTGCGTGGCCAGCATGGCGTGATAAGCGTTAATCGCGCCGATAATTTGTAGCGGCTTTTCGGCAGCGATTGCGGCACGAAAACGCGCGCCTGCGGAAGTTGGTTTGGTCATAAGTTTAATTTCAAAGTATTAGCCACAGAGAACACAAAGACCACAGAGATAACAT
>JAYVRE010000109.1:0-2387 GCA_043776535.1 Methylotenera sp.
GCGGCTGCCACCATTAACCTCACTACCAACACATCTTCAAGTGCTCAAACAGGGGTGGATATATTGGTAGGCATTGAAACGGTGATTGGCGGTGCAGGTAACGACAGCTTGACTGATGGTGTAGGTGCTAGTAATTTGCAGGGTGGCAGCGGCAATGATGTCTTTATTGTAACCAATGACAATGCTAGAGACATACTCAGAGGGGGTGCTGGGGTCGATAGCCTAGATTACTCTGTGTTTGTAGCTAATTTAACGGTCAATTTAGGCGGTACTAACGATGTGCTTGGTAGTGGCACGGCGGGTAATTTAGATAACATCAACAGCTTCCAAAATATCATCTCAGGCTCGGGTAACGACAGCATCTTAGGCGATACTTTGGTTAATAACATTAATGGTGGCGGCGGTAATGATACTATTACTGGTGGCGGTGGCGCAGATATATTAACGGGTGGTACAGGCGCAGATGTGTTTGCTTACGCGCTTACAACCGACTCTGGCGTTGGCGCAGGGCGTGATGTAATCGCTGACTTTGTAAGTGGCGTAGATAAGCTAGATTTCTCTTCAATAGATGCTAATACCGCTACAGTGCTGCCAGCAAATGAAGCGTTTACCTTTATCGGAACGGGCGCCTTTACTGCCGCAGCGCAAATACGTTATCAACTTATCGATACAGATGCCAATGGTAGTTTGGATTCGACACTAGTGCGAGGTAATGTAAATGCTAGCCTTGGGGCAGATTTCGAAGTCTTGTTGCAAGGTGTAACTACAGCAATATTAGCTACTGACATTATTTTGTAAAGTTTTTAATCACATTGTTGCTAATAGCCCCGCTGAAAATGCGGGGTTTTTTTGCAAAATACTCATTAGAGCTATTGCGTAAAACATGACTAATGGGCGACTATATCGGCTGGGCAAAACGATAACAATGGGAGTGCAGTAGCACATGTTGAACAACTTTAAGTTACCGCAAGGCGAATTAGCCGAGGCCATTAATAGTTTCAAATCTGCGTTTAAAACGGTTGCAGTTTTTAGCGCAATTATTAATTTGATGATGCTAGTGCCATCGCTATATATGCTGCAAGTGTACGATCGCGTACTCTCTAGCCGCAATGAAACTACCTTGCTACTGCTTACCATGATGATTGTAGCCGCTTTTGTTTTGATGAGTGCGTTGGAGTTTGTGCGCAGCTTTGTGCTGATTCGCGTTGCTTCTCAGCTGGATATGAAGCTGAATCAGCGCGTCTATACTGCCTCATTCGAGCAAAACTTAAAGCGCGCGGGCGGCAATGCAGGCCAGGCTTTGCAAGATTTAACTAACGTGCGCCAGTTTTTAAGTGGCAATGCTTTATTCGCATTTTTTGATGCCCCTTGGTTTCCCATTTATTTAATCATTATTTTCATGATACATCCGTATCTTGGCATTTTTGCGCTGTGCGGCACTTTTATACACATGGGTTTGGCTATTTGGAACGAAAAATCCACTAAAAAGCCTCTTTCAGAAGCTAGTACTATGGCGGTGAATGCCAGTAATTTAGCCACCAATAATTTACGTAATGCTGAGGTGATTGAGGCAATGGGCATGTTGCCCAACTTTACCAAGCGTTGGTTTGGTTTACATGCCAAGTTTTTAAACCTGCAAGTAGAAGCCAGCGAAAAGGCGGGCATTATTGCCGCCGCGACCAAGTTTGTGCGTGTAACATTGCAATCGCTAATTTTAGGTTTTGCAGCATTGCTGGTGTTAGATGGAAAAATCACACCTGGCATGATGATTGTGTGCACTATACTAATGGGGCGCGCGCTTAACCCAGTAGAGCAAGTGATAGGAGTTTGGCGCGGTTGGAATAGCACCAAAAGCGCTTACGGACGTTTAAACGAGCTGCTGATAGCCAACCCACAGCGTCTCACCAGCATGTCTTTACCCAAGCCTATCGGCATGCTTTCGGTAGAAGGCGTAACCGCAATTCCACCAGGTTCAAACAAACCAGCACTCAGCAACCTGACATTTGCTATATCGCCTAGCGATGTGCTGGGTGTTGTGGGCCCAAGCGGTGCAGGCAAATCAACGCTGGCGCGGGTGATTGTAGGTATTTGGCCTTCGGTGGCAGGTAAAGTGCGCTTAGATGGTGCAGATATATTCCAATGGAACAAGGCAGAGCTTGGTCCAAGCATAGGCTATTTGCCGCAAGATGTTGAATTGTTTGGAGGCACAGTAAGCGAGAACATTGCGCGTTTTGCTGAAGTGGATGCTGAAAAAGTGGTGATGGCGGCTAAACGAGCAGGTGTGCATGAAATGATTTTGTATTTTGCTAAAGGCTACGATACCCCGCTGGGCGATGGCGGTGCAGGCTTATCTGGCGGGCAAAAGCAACGCTTAGGCTTGGCGCGGG
>JAYVRE010000110.1:0-2384 GCA_043776535.1 Methylotenera sp.
TCGGCTTTATTCAGAATTTTTAGGTTTGGCCGTTGGCGAAATAAGCGCATCTCATTAATCACAGGGTTATGGCTCGCCTCTGGAACTCTGGCATCCAATACTTCAATCACCATGTCGGTGAACTCCATGGTTTCTTCAGCCTTCTTACGGGCTTGGGTCATGTGGCCTGGGTACCATTGAATTGCCATTGACTTCACTTTCTCATTCGTTATGCTGTTTTTTGCGCTTTAATTTTAACCCAAAATTACTAGACACATTTTACAGCATCAATACACATGCCAAACCTTTTAATCATCCAAACACTTTGTGATTTAACTCAATCGCCTCATCCACCTCAGCTTGAATTTTTTTGTAAAAGACATCATCAGCTTTCGTCATTAGCCATTTTTGCAAAATAGTATTGGCGTGTTGAACCGCTAATTGCGTGTTGTAATCTACTTTTTTCTTAACAAGTCGCGCTTCAAATTCGGCAAAAGTTACCTGTAAATCATCTACTAAGCTTTGTTTTTGCGTTTGTAGCGGCAGCTCGCCCCATTGTTTTGTGTAAAAAATATCCACTGCCCAACATAAACGGTTGCGGCGTGTGCTTAATTTGCCAAATTTTAAGTGCGGCTCAACCCACGCATTGTTTAAGCCAGCTGGAATATCATTTGCATCATGAAAATATTGTGATAAAACAGAAGCATGCCCAGGCCAATCATGGCTGCTAAAATGAGTGTTTATTTTTGCATAATAAAAGCCATCACCATAAAGGTGTGGCTGCAATTGTGCCTCTAAAATGGCATTTAGGCTGCTTACTTCTGCCACAAACGGCGTTACCGATAGTTGGCAGTTAGTAATAAAACGCCCAATTTTAAACGGATTGGTCGGTAAATTATTACGCTGGGTGTTGAGCTTTGCAATGCCATAATCTTGCGAATCAGCCCCTTTATATACAACAAAAGTATCGCCTTTTTTACTCCAGTCGTGCCAGCTGCCCGCTTGCTTTTTCCAGTCCGCCGTCATTAGCGATGTTTCAAAACTGCCCGATAATCCTTTGCCGCAATATGCCTCAACTGGTGTCATTTTATCAAAAAGCACATTGCTCCAACCCCTTATGGTTATTGCCTCGCAGAGCAGTACAAGTTTGTTCCATTCAACCGCATTTTGGTAATTTTGCAGTCGATTTAACTCATTTTTTAGCCACTCGCTTTGCGTAGTATCGTCACTTTTTAGCCAGTTTTTAATGTCGTTTAGCGATTCACAACGATATAAATCTATCATTTTATCTTTCATCCATTGGTATATATAAACTTGCCTAAGTCCTCAGTATAGCCAATTTCTTGCATCAAAATTCGATTGTATTCTTGCGAAGTGATCGTACTTAAATTGCCATCGTCATCTTCAACCCATTCTCGGTTATAAACCTGTTTTAAAACAGCAGTTTGGCTTTCGGTTAAATATTTTTCATGGGTATTAAACAAATGATTACAGTTATTTTTCGCATCTCCATCAGCGGCTAAATCGTATTCACTTTCAAATTTTAAGGCTAAATCCAACATTTTAATAAATATAAAATCTTGCAGATTTTTAGCTTTAACATCGCAGTGGTTACCGTCATGCCACCAATGAATAATCGACAGTTCATTTGGCTTGCAGCCATATTGCTCGCCCGCATTATAAAACGCGTATCGGTCGCCCGAGCCGTCGCCCGCAAACGGAATCATGGTGAAGCTTTCATGCAAATGATTGTATGGATATTCGTCTGTCATTTCCCGCATATTGCACATTTCATCAAACACATCACGTAACGATAATAATTCAAAATTCTGCGCAAATAGCAAAAACGGCGGCTGGTTTTTAAGCGTTGGGTACACATTTTTGTACCAATCGCTGCCAAAAAAATCGGCATATTGCAGCATGCCGTCGTTTTCTAATTTCTTGTAAATAAGCGGCAGTTTTATACTAAAATTTGTTTCAATAATGTGCATGTTAATCTTGAGCGATGGTCTGGAGGTCTGGCATCCAATACTTCAATCACCATGTCGGTGAACTCCATGGTTTCTTCAGCCTTCTTACGCGCTTGGGTCATGTGGCCCGGGTACCATTGAATTGCCATTAAACGCCTTAAAATTAAACTACGCGAACTAGCATTAGCGAGCCAATTGAAATTTTTATTGAGTCTGTTGCGTTAATTAGGTTTTAATCAATCCGTCTAGCAGCTTGTTGTTCATGGATTTATTATTAGCGCTTTCTGGAAATAAGGTTTTGGCAACCAGCATATTATCTAAGCCAAAACTGGCGCTGACAAGCGATGCGATGAGCGTGTCTAAGTTGGTCGTGGGGTTTAAGTCGCGATTTTCATATAAATTACTTTGGCTCAAACCTGGCCAATCAGTAATGAC
>JAYVRE010000111.1:0-9224 GCA_043776535.1 Methylotenera sp.
ATAGCGAACCCATTTTGCTTCTGAGGTTGCGTGATTGGCTGCGATTCTGTTGTTGTATTTTGTGTATTGCGAAACTGCATTTTTTGAAATAGTGGTAGCCATATTATTCTCAATATTGAGTGCGTGTTGTTATTTAGTATTACCCAAGCGGCGGCTTGACCACCACTGGAAACCATTAATGGCGAATAGTATAATGAACGAAATAACCAGCATCACAGCCGCCACTGCGGTCGCGCCCGCATAATCGTATTGCTCAAGTTTAGTGATGATAATAAGTGGTGTGATTTCAGACACCATGGGCATATTGCCTGCAATAAAAATCACCGATCCATATTCACCCACCGCACGCGCAAAGGCGAGTGCAAAGCCTGTTATTAAGGCAGGCCAAATAGCTGGCAGAATGATTTTATAAAAAACCTGCCAACGGTTTGCACCTAAACTTGCAGCGGCTTCTTCCACCTCTGCGCCCAAGTCTTCCAACACAGGCTGCACGGTACGCACCACAAATGGCAGCCCAATAAACGTAAGCGCAACTACAACGCCCAAAGGGGTATAAGCCACTTTAATACCGAGCGGCTCTAATAAACTGCCTATCCAGCCATTGCTCGCGTAAATAGCTGAAAGTGCAATACCTGCCACAGCCGTGGGCAGCGCAAAAGGAAAATCCACAAACGCATCGATGAATTTTTTACCAAAAAAGTGATAGCGTGTGAGCACCCAAGCAGTAAGCAAACCAAACACTACATTAATTAACGCGGCAATCAACGATGCGCCAAAAGTGAGCTTGTACGAAGCCACTACCCTTGGGGACGCCACCGCTGCCACAAATTCTGGCCAAGTGAGCGTAAACGTTTTAATAAATACCGCAGAAAGCGGGATTAACACGATTAGGCTTAAATAAAATAAGGCATAGCCTAGCGTTAAGTTAAAACCTGGCAAGATATTTTTACTGGTATTTTTATTCTGTTTTGTGTACATATTATTTACTTTTTTATCACTCAGGCAGCCACATAAAAATGTACTGCCTGAATATCAGTTTAGATTAAAACTAGCTCAGCTAAATCTTAGCAATCGACACATCGGTGGCTTTAATTAAAGCTAATACTTCAGAGCCAATTTCTAGCTTCAACTCTTTAATTGAGCGGGTAGTAATTACCGAAGTGATAATGCCTGCTGCTGTTTCTACTTCTATTTCTGAGACCACATCGCCCCAAACAACTGCTTTAATTATTCCGCGTAACTGGTTACGTACATTGATTGCGATTAATGCCATGGCTGCTTCTCCTTTAATATTGCTTGGGCTTAAGCCCTGTAATTAGGTGTTGCTAACGATTTGAATAGCTAAAATGGCTTTATTCATACTGACTATTTACTTTGATAGATTTGATCAAAAGTACCTCCATCAGAAAAATGTGTTTTTTGTGCTTTTTGCCAACCGCCAAACGCTTCATCAATTTTGACTAAATTCACTTTAGGGAATTGGCTTTCATATTTTTTAGCCACCGAAGCTAGCGTTGGGCGATAGTAGTTTTTAGCCGCTATCTCTTGACCTTCTTCAGTGTATAAATACTCCAAATAAGCTTTAGCAACTGCTGCAGTACCATGTTTTTTAGCAAACTTATCCACGACAGTCACTGGGGGTTCCGCCAAAATAGACAGTGATGGCACAACAATTTCAAATTTTGACTTTCCATCATCTTTTTGACCTAATTCTTTCTGTGCTAAGAATGCTTCATTTTCCCATGCAAGTAACACATCGCCAATACCGCGCTCAACAAAAGTCGTAGTAGAGCCACGTGCACCAGTATCTAATACAGGCACATTTTTAAATAATTTTCCGACGAACTCTTTAGTTTTAGCTTCGTCATTACCATATTTTTTCTGCGCAAATGCCCAAGCAGCTAGATAATTCCAGCGTGCACCGCCAGATGTTTTCGGATTAGGCGTAATCACCGATACCCCAGGTTTAATCAAGTCATCCCAATCTTTGATGTTTTTAGGATTGCCTTTGCGCACCAATAAAACAATGGTCGATGTATAGGGTGCACTGTTATGCGCCAAACGTTTTTGCCAATCTTTAGGAATCAATTTACCTTTTTCGTAAAGTTGATCTACATCGTAGGCCAATGCCAGCGTTGCAACATCAGCGTCTAGGCCATCAATAATAGCCCTCGCTTGCTTGCCAGAGCCGCCATGAGAGCCTCTAATAGTAACTTTATCGCCAGTTTTACCCAGCCAATATTTGCTGAAAGCCGCGTTAAAATCTTGGTAAAGCTCACGTGTTGGGTCGTATGAAACGTTGAGTAAGGTAACTTCAGCGCTATGGCTGCTAATTGGCAGCACAAGCATACTTGAGCTTAATATTGCAATGATGAGACCTTGATTTAATATTTTGTTTAATTTCAGCATGATTTTCCTTTAATAATTCTTTAAGTGTTTGATTAATTTATGCGCAGTTATATTCTCAAACTGCTCATCTTAATTAAAATGCAATAGCCGATAGTTCTAGATAGAAAAAATCAGATTCGTCATCACGATTACTTTCTCCTGCTATTTTTCTAGAAGTGGTTTTAGTAAAATCTCCCGCCCAAAAATGGGCATAGCCTAAATTAAATGCAACTTTATTAGAGATTGGAAAGCGGACTCGCAGATCAATTTCATCCCCAATATGATCGCCGCTTCTGCCAGTTTGATCACGTAAATTACCGCCAGCATTCCAACGGTCTGTATCGCTATCTAGGTAATAACGGCTAAGTCCTGTGTCAACCTTAATGGAATCTAAACCAATTGCAGAAGAGTAGATTTGCGGAATTTCAAACTCGGCACGCACTTTTGGTGTGCGAATATTTTCCATTTGAATATAGTCATCATTTGACCATGGTCTAGAAAAGCCAAATAAGCGCTCAAAACGTTGATTTTTCCCATCCGTAGGGTTTTCATCCCCACTCGCTACGCCATAAAATACACTTAATCGGGGTTTCCAAGCATTTTGAAACGTATAACCAATTTCCGCATTATAGGCATGCGCTTCATGATCTAATTCTGCGATAAATGCACCATTATTGTTTAGCCTATCTTGGTGGCCCCACTGCTTTACATAGGCAGCATCGTAATCCCATCCTGTATTGGCTATGACGTTGTAAACACGCAATCCGGCACTATGAATTTCGCGGTCGATACGGGAATTTTTTGCAGCTACCCTGCCGTTATTATCAAACTTTACTTTGTCACCATCTTGCTTGAGCAAATAATAATAAGGTTCTAAAGTTACATATTTTGACCAGCCACGATAATCCGCTACAATCCCATAAAATTGTTGAGAATCATCTCTTTTGTCACTCTGAACAGTAAAGCGTTGTATTGGATTTAGTGCAAATGCTTCGATTTCCCAATCATTTTTTGCTTGTCCAAAGTGTGTTCTTAACCCATGAAAATTATTCGTTGTATTACGCCATTCATTGCGAGCTACTAATCTTCTATCAGATAATTCAAATGCATGACGACCATATTTAAGACTGATTGGTCTCTCATTGCCAAGATTATCTTTGGGTAATAATGATTCTTTAAAATACAGCTCCCCATAAGCTTGCAACACTTCGGATAAGTTAACATCACGTGTATCAAAGTTCCTAGAAAATTGGCTATTATTGCGCCTCGAATCTTGAAGCTCTAAAGTAACTCTAAATGGGTCCAAAATATTCTTAACTGCCACAAATGCACGGGTTCTAAGTAACAGAGGATCATCAATCGTTTGGTTACTGCGCCTAAAATCATTGTTGCGCGATTCATACCTAAACCGATATTCAAGACCTACGTCTAGCCAATCAACATCTGCTAGAGCATCATATTCACCTAACCAAGTCTTGTTGAGTTGCCTAACATAGCGTGGTGGCTCCGTTTCACGGCCCGTACCATAACTTTTACGTTCTACGTAATAGCCGTTTTTAGCAATATTAGCTGCTTTAGCAGCTGCTTTTATTTCTGCTTCAACTTCTGCTAGGCGCGCTTTAATTTTTTCTGCTTGTTGTGTCTCTTCTATATTCATTGCAGGTGTAATCATTGCAGGCGGCACCAACTCAGCTTCTGATTTAGCGGCAGAGTTTGGCGCTTCATCATAAGCAAAGCTGCTGTTACTGATAAGTATTACACCGCTTATCAGTAAGGCTTGTACAATTTTTTTTGTAATTAAATGTGTTGGTTTTTGCATTATATTTCCATCAATATGCATACTTGTTGCTCAAAAGCAGTTCAAATCTTTAATTTTTAATGGCTTTGGTTAAAAACGAATGTGTGAATCATATAGATACATTTAAACAACTAAAAAGACTTTGTAACTATATTGTTATTCTATTTAGTTATATTAACGGTGAAATATAACGTTCATCAATATCTTAAATTTGATTTAATTGTATCTAGCCTGCATAAGCCTTAGAATTGCATTATGCAAGTAAGTGAGAAATTACCAGTTAAACAAAAGCTAATCGACCAATTTGGCCGCACGGTTGACTACATTCGCCTATCCATCACTGATAGATGCGATTTTCGCTGCGTATATTGTATGGCGGAAGAAATGACCTTTTTGCCTCGCGACGAGGTATTAAGCTTAGAAGAATGCGCGCGGCTGGTAAGAGTATTTGTCGGCTTAGGCGTAACTAAAGTGCGCATTACAGGCGGAGAGCCGCTGGTACGCAAAAACGCATTATGGCTGTTTGAAGAAGTGGGCAAGCTACAAGGCTTAAAAGAGTTAGTGCTCACTACCAACGGCAGCCAATTAGAAAGCCAAGCCGTTGCGCTTAAAAAGGCTGGGGTAAAACGTATCAATATTTCTATCGATAGTTTAAAGCCAGAGAATTTCAAAAAAATCACCCGCACAGGCAATTTAAACAAAGTACTAGCAGGCCTGCAAGCCAGCATTGACGCGGGGTTTGAGGGCATTAAAATAAACACCGTATTAATGCGCGGCAGCAACGATGACGAAGCCGCAGATTTGGTACAGTTTGCCATCAACCAAAAAATCGACATCAGCTTTATCGAAGAAATGCCGCTGGGCGAAGTGGATCACACCCGCGAAAGCACGTTTGTGAGCAATGCAGATACGCTGGAACTACTGAAAAGTAAGTACTCGCTACTGCCTAGCACCGAGACCACAGGCGGCCCAGCGCGTTATTGGCGCGTGGCAAATTCGGATGGTACATCTCACACGAAAATAGGCTTTATTTCACCGCACAGTCACAACTTTTGCGAAAGCTGCAACCGCGTGCGCATCACCTGTAAAGGCGAGCTTTACTTGTGTTTGGGCCAAGAAGATAAAGTGGATTTAATGCCGCTGCTACGCGAATACCCAAACGATGACGCGCCCTTAATCGCAGCGATTATCGGCAGCATGACAATCAAACCAAAAGGTCACGATTTTGATTTAAGCCGTGCAGAACCAGCCGTGATTCGATTTATGTCACATACTGGGGGATGACCTGATTTCAGCGGTTATTCTTGCTGGTGGTCGTGCAACACGCATGAACTATGTGGATAAAGGCTTGGTGCTGTTGCAGAAAAAGCCGCTGATTGCACATGTTATTGCGCGATTGAAGCCGCAAGTAGATGAAATACTCATTAACGCGAATCGTGAAATTGAGCAATATCGAGTCTTTGGTTTGCCAGTTTTAAAAGACGAAAATGAAGAGTTTATTGGTCCGCTTGCTGGTTTTAGTTTGGGTTTGCAGCACGCTAAGCATGATTGCGTTTTAACCGTACCCTGCGATTCTCCTTTGTTGCCGCTTGATTTAGCGGAAAGACTTTTAAGTGGCATGGCTGCAAGCCGCGCGGATATTGCCGTTGCGAGCAGCGAGGAAAACGCTCACCCAGTATTTTGTCTGATGAAAAAAAGTGTGTTGCCAAGCTTGCAAGCATATATTGAAAGCGGTGAGCGCCGCGTAAGCGCTTGGCAAAAAAGCCAAAAATATATAGAAGTGGATTTTAGCGATTGCAGTGAGGCCTTTACCAATTTGAATACGTTTGACGATCTAGCGGATTTAGAATTAAAACTCAATAAAACTTAACTCCTACTCCGTCATTCTGAGCGAAGCGAAGAATCCAAGCAAAGTAACTATAAACTGGATTCTTCGCTTCGCTCAGAATGACGGGTGGGTGATTGAAATTTAAAAGAAGTAATAGATGACCAATAAAACTACACTCTCTAAGCTAGCCGCAGACCCAAGCTGCATGGATGATTACGACCCAAATGCGATGTCGGTCGTCCAAGCGCGCCAATTTATACAGCAGTTTTTAATGCCAGTTGTTGAGACGGAAAAAGTCACGACTATGCAAGCTTTAGGCCGCGTTTTGGCGACGGATATTATTTCGCCCAGCAACGTGCCAAACCACAATAACAGCGCGATGGATGGCTTTGCGTTTAAGTTTTCGGCTAATTTAAAAACGCTTAATATCATCGGTACGGCATTTGCTGGCAAGGCTTTTGCGGGAGCTGTTAAGGCGGGCGAGTGCGTCAAAATTATGACGGGCGCCGTGATTCCTGTGGGTGCAGATACGGTGATGATGCAAGAGCGCATCGCGGTAAAAAGCGACCGCATTACCCTGCTGGATGAGCCAAAACTGGGTGCGAACGTGCGTTTGGCGGGTGAGGATTTGCAACTTGGTCAAACAGTTTTAGCCAAAGGCCATGTGATGAAGCCAGCAGATTTGGGTTTAATTGCGTCGCTAGGCGTTGGCGAAGTGCAAGTTTTTCGTAAACTTAAAGTCGCATTTTTTAGCACAGGCGATGAGCTGGTAAGCGTTGGTAAAAAACTGGAGGAAGGCCAAATTTACGATAGCAATCGCTATACGCTATTTGGCATGTTAAGTAGGCTGGGTGTAGTGATTAGCGATTTAGGTAATGTGCCAGACGACCCGAAATTATTGGAAGTAACCTTGCTGCAAGCCGCACATAATAATGATGTGGTGATTACCAGCGGCGGCGTTTCGGTGGGCGAGGCAGATTTTATGAAGGGTTTGCTGGCCAAACACGGCCATGTGTTATTTTGGAAAATTAACATGAAGCCTGGACGGCCTTTAGCTTATGGCAAAGTTGGCTTAAATGAAAATAAACAAGCGCATTATTTTGGCTTGCCTGGCAATCCCGTTTCGGCCATGGTGACGTTTTACCAGTTCGTGCGTGAGGCGCTGTTAACTTTGCAGGGCGCAACGCCAAAACCTTTGCCGATGTTTATAGTCGAATGCGTGGATGCCATTAAAAAAGTCACAGGTCGCACCGAGTTTCAACGTGGAATATTGTATGATGAGCATGGAACTTGGAAAGTGAAACCGATGCCGAATCAAGGGTCTGGCGTGTTAAGCAGCATGAGTGCGGCCAATTGTTTTATTGTGTTGGATGAAACTATTGGCTACTGCGAAGCTGGCGCAATGGTAAAGGTGCAATTGCTTGAAGGCATTATTTAGGTTTAAAAACCACATGCTTTAATCGTGAAAAACTCCCTGTTAATCCTGCTCAATCTATAGTACAATCAACGGTTTAGCTAATTTTATTACCATCATTTTATTATCACTTTTTTTATTTTGAATATCGCCATCAAAAATTCCTCTTTAAACAAAAGCACGATTGTTTGGGCAGTTATCTGTTCCATTTTGCTGCATATTTTGTTTTTTGCGGTGGTGCCTAACTTTAAATTTGACGTCGCTAAAAAAATCCCTGATCGGCTGACCGTTGAAATAGTGAACCCTAAGCCGCCAGAGCCTGTAGCAGAACCAAAAATAGCACCAGAACCGCCCAAGCCTGTTGAAAAAATAAAGCCTGCGCCAGAGCCCATTAAACCTTTGCCAAAAAAAGAACTTAAGCCCGAGCCAACACCCGTTCAAAACATCAAGCCAGAGCCAACACAAGCCGAGCCACCACCGCCGCCAAGCGTGATTACCGCCGCGCCGAAAGTTGATGCGCCGCCAACCATTACTGCGCCGCTTCCACCGCCAGAACCGCCGAAAAAAATCGAGCCTAGCCAAGATGATATTAACGCGGCTTTGGGTCAATATAGCAGCACTTTAGGGCGCGCTATCGCTAAACATAAAAGTTACCCAAAAATCGCACAAATGCGCGGCTGGCAAGGCGATTGCCTGCTGGATTTGAAACTAGACGGTAGCGGCAATGTGCTCTCTGCCAGCGTGAAAGAAAGTAGCGGGCATGAAGCGTTAGATAACCAAGCCTTAGAAATGGCGCGCAAAGCCGCGCCTTTCCCTGCACCACCTGATGTACTACGAGATCGCAGTTTTAATATCACAGTGCCTGTTTCGTTTAAGCTCGAATAATCCACAATTATCTGTGACATCATATTCTGTGCCAGAATATTAAGCACAGTCGTTTTAGCTTGAATTCAACTAAAACCATTTATGTTTGTCACATCTTGTCATTCCATTTCAGGCCTTTCAATAACTTATATCTTATGAAATTTTAAAATCTTCTTAAATTTAAGCTTGCCTAAAACCTAAATATTTACAACAATGGGAGTGTATAAATATGACATCCATTATGCTTAATCAAACCGTAACCGATTTTGAACTACCTGCCACTAGCGGCACTATATTCAAGCTATCCAACTATCAAGGGAAAGCCCTTGTACTCTATTTTTACCCTAAAGATAATACGCCTGGCTGCACCACACAGGGCATGCAGTTTCGCGATAGTTATGTGGATTTTCAAACTGCCAATGCCGAAATATTTGGCATCTCACGCGATAGCTTAAAATCGCACGAAAATTTCAAGGCAAAATTTAGTTTTCCGTTTGAGTTGCTGGCCGATACCGAAGAGCTTGCTTGCGGTATTTTTGGTGTGATGAAAATGAAAAATATGTACGGTAAACAAGTGCGTGGTGTTGAACGCAGCACGTTTATTATCGATAAAAATGGTGTATTGGTGCACGAATGGCGTGGCGTTAAGGTGGATGGTCACGCGTTAGAAGTGCTCAATTTTATTAAGGCTCTTTAAATTTTATGGCAAAAAAACTAGCAGTAAATACCAAGCTATTCGTACTTGATACCAACGTGCTGATGCACGACCCTTCTAGTTTATTCCGCTTTGAAGAACACGATATTTACTTGCCGATGGTAACGCTGGAAGAGTTAGATAACAACAAAAAAGGCCTGACAGAAGTTGCCCGTAACGCGCGCCAAGCCAGCCGTTATTTAGAAGAAATTGTAGGCAAAGAGCTCACCGATTTAGA
>JAYVRE010000112.1:0-9220 GCA_043776535.1 Methylotenera sp.
AGCTTTTAATTCCAAAAGTCTATTGGGATTACTGCCGCAAAGAAGTCATGACCATGCAGCGTATGCAAGGCACGCCTGTGAGCCAAATTGAGGTGCTACGAGCAAAAGGCATCGATATCACCAAACTTGCGCACGATGGCGTAGAAATCTTCTTTACACAAGTGTTTCGCGATGGATTTTTTCATGCCGATATGCACCCAGGTAACATTCAAGTCGCAGATGATGGCCAAGATAAAGGTAAGTTTATCGCGCTAGATTTCGGCATTATGGGCACGCTTTCTGACACTGATAAATATTATCTTGCACGTAATTTTTTAGCGTTTTTTAATCGCGATTATCGCGACGTAGCCGTGGCGCATATTGAATCGGGCTGGGTGCCAAAAGACACCAGTGTAGATGAGCTGGAAACCTGTATCCGCGCTATCTGTGAGCCTATTTTTAATAAGCCGCTAAAAGATATTTCTTTCGGTCGCACCTTGTTAAGCTTATTTCAAATGTCGCGCAGATTTGGCGTGGTGATTCAGCCACAACTGGTTATGCTACAAAAAACGCTGCTGAATATCGAAGGTTTAGGCCGCGATTTAGACCCGAATATTGATTTGTGGCAATCGGCCAAGCCGTTTTTAAAACGCTGGATGAGCGAGCAAATTGGCTGGCGCAGCGTGGCTAATACTCTTAAAAAAGAGTTGCCGTTTATCCTCAAAAACACGCCGCAAATGCCGCGCATAATTCATCAGTTTTTAACCCAACAAACCCACGCCGAGCAAGAAGCACCCATGCGGCAGATGATGGAAGATTTAATCAAGGCACAACAAAAACAAGCGCGTTGGCAAAAATGCTTGGCTTTAGTTATTGCTGTATTTGTGCTGCTGCAAGTCGCAACCTTATTGCTATTCATGCGCTAACGCGTTTGGCAGACTTTATGTTTGGCAACTTGGACAAAAAAACGTTGAGCGCTGCCCTAGCCGAATGCATTTGATAGGCTTGCTACAGACCTTGCAAGGCTCATCGGTGCGACCGTACGCGAAGTATTCTTGTTGAAAATAGCCGACATTACCATCGACACCAAAAAAATCACGTAGGCTACTACCGCCTGCATTGAGCGCATCGTTGAGCGTACTTTTGATTTCTGCTACCAAGTTTTCACACTGTTTAATTGTTAAATTTTTGGCAGGTGTTTCTGGCTGAATGCGCGCGCGGAATAACGATTCTGAGGCGTAGATATTGCCCACGCCAACGACTAAATGGCTATCCATAATAGCTACTTTAATGGCGGTTGAGCGCGATTTCAGTTGTACGTGTAAATACTTGGCATTAAAATTATCATCCAGTGGCTCTGGGCCCAGTGACGCAAGCAGCGCATGGTTATTGGCTTGCAAGCCTGCCCATAACACAGCGCCAAAGCGACGCGGGTCGCGCAACCTTAACACTTGCCCTGCGCTTCCATCAACACCATGAAAACTAATATCAAAATGATCGTGCTTTTCGGGCGGATAATTTCTATCGAGCAAGCTAATACGACCCGACATGCCTAGATGCAGCAATAAAGTACCGCATTCAAACTCAGCCAAAATGTATTTAGCACGGCGTTTTAAACTGAGTAATTTTTGATTAATTAAAGTTTCGGGCAAATGCGGTGGGATTGGCCAACGCATACTTGCGTTGCGGATGACAACGTTTGCAACCGTCTGATTTAAAAGTGGAAGTAGCCCACGGCGAGTGATTTCTACCTCGGGCAACTCTGGCATGATAATTATTTAACATTAAGTGGCGGGTTAAGCATATTAAACCCAACGTCACTTGGAAAATGATACATGATACCTTCGTCAGGGCGACCTAATAGCAAATCTGGTGATTCTTGAATTTTGTCAAAACGTACGCTTTTGCCATTTTTTAATTTCACATCAAACGATGGATAACCTGCATGACGATCTGGTGTATAAAGCTCTACTTTATTAGCCTGTGCTTGCTTCCAGCTAAAATCCAGCCATTCGTTCATCTCATTTTGGGTGATTTTAGCTTTAGGCGCATTCACGATCCATTTGCCATTGGTCAAATCCACGTTTAAACGGACATCTACCCATTGCTCTAAACGAGAAAAATCAAAGCCCGCAATTTGTTTTACCTCGTCGTTTGCAAGTAGATTTTTGTCAATCAACTCCATAGGCTGCGTGCTTGCTAGCTCGGCGTAGCTGCCTGGCAGTAGGTAAATTGCATCTTTAAAAGCCACATATTGCTCTTCTGTCACGGGGTTAAAAGTACCAAAAACAAACTCTTGTGCACCCGCTGTATTGGTAAGCTTTAGTCTTAATTGCGGATTATCTAAACCAAACTTGGCTAAATCGTTAGTGGGAAATTTCTCTGTACTCTTGGCGGCGATAATCGACAAAATACGTTGAACCGCTAATTGATTAGCGCGCGTTTTATGGGGTGCTGTCATGCGCCAAAGGCCGTCTATTTTCTCGAAACTGGTCGGCGCTTTGGTGGGAAATTCCACTTTAATTGAGCTGAAATCGGCCAATTTTAATGTGGAAACCTCATGCTGGGGAGCCGCATCAGTATTGGCTTGTGGCCGCAAATATAAAAACGCAACTAGGCCAGCTACAACAGCCAACATCACCAAATTAAGAAGCCATCTATTTTTCATTGCTTAACTTTCATCACCATGCTTAACTTTCAACACCAATCTTATGCTTTGCATTAAGTTTTTTTAGGCCTTACGGCGCTTCCACCACAGCCAGAAACCTGCGACGAAAAAGCCTAATGGAATAAAATATTGAAAGCCATGAAATACCGTCCAAGCCACGATACGGCTTTTGTCATCGCTTGGAATCGTCACGTTAATATCTTTTAATGGCATGGGTTGAATGGTGATGAGGCTATCGTCTCCGACTAACCAGTTGACTATATTGACACCGAAATCTAAGTTGCCACCGTTAGTAATAAAGGTATTAGATAGAAAATTACCGTTGCCCATCACCACTACGCGCTGACCTTTTTTGCCATATTCACGCTCCATAGCTACGCCAATATTAATGGGGCCGCGCTTATCGGTTTTCTCATCGAACACCGCTTTTTGGTTTTTGCCACCCTCTACAATTTTCTCTGTTTCCAACCAGCCATTGGGCGCAACCTCTACCAAGCGCGACACTTTCCAGCCGAATTCGTAAGAAGCGGTCGCATCCACTTCATGCGCCTCTGGGAATAAAGTTCGAAGCTGAAAGTTGCGCGTAATGGCATGGTCGGCATACATGCTGGCGAATGCCACTTTAGCATCCGCGCCATATTGCGCCGCCGTCATATCTACCGCAATGCCTGGTGAAACCTTAAAACCTAAATAATCTGCCACCTCTTTTAAACCACGCAAATTATCATCATCTAGCAACCACAATAAATTGCCACCAGACTCTAAATAAGCTTTAATTTTTTTTGCTTCAATGTCACTTAAATCCACTTGCGGACTGGCAATCACTAGCATGGCACCGTTAGCTGGCACTGCTTGTGCGATGGTTAAATCGGGGTTAGCAAACTTAAAACCTTTAGTCTCAAGCTGTTTACCAAATTCGCCTAAATCGTGATTTTTAACCCCTTGCAAGTGCCGCTCACCGTGACCATCCAAATACATAATGGCCTGCGTATTAGTACGCGCCAAACGTACCAGCAAATTGGTCATTTCCTGCTCGGCAATAGGCGGTGAAATATGCTCGGTGCGCTTGTTGTATTCCACAACCACTTCGCCATCTTCCTTAATATTCGCCTCTTGCGCGAGTTTTGGCTCCAAGGTGGGATTAATAAACTTTAGGTGAATATCTTTCTTTTCGCGTTGATAACGCGCCATAAAATCGATCATGCCTTTTCTAAAAGTATCGCCATGATTCGCATCATCGTTAGTGGCATAAACCGTTACATTGATTGGGCCTTTAATCGCCTTAAGTATATTGGCGCTACCTTGCGTGAGAATATTGCGATTAGCTTGCGTGATGTCTTTAGCAAACCGATATTGGCTGGCTAAATAACCTGCCAACACGACCAAGCAGATAAATAACAGCACAAAAAGCCAGCTTTGTGCCAGCATTTGTAAACGTAAATTACGGTTGATTTTCATGCGAATACTATCCTCATTAGGCGGTCAGCCTCTTAAACGGTCTGCATCTAAGCGACGAATGGTTAAAATTAAAAAAGTGAGAATAAATAAAACAAAGTAAGCAATATCGGCGGTATCGATTAGGCCGCCTGCGAACGATTGAAAATGCTTCATTAAGGATAGTTTGGCCAAGGTGTTGCTTGGATCGCCCGCAAAAAAACGATCTAAAATCATCAACGCAAACAGTGCAATAAAGCTTAAAATAGCCGCCACTACTGGCTGCGAGGTTAAGCTAGAAAAATACAAACCTAGCGCTGAAAAACTAGCCACCAGTAAAAATAAGCCTAATGAGTTAGCCAAAATGTAGCCAAAATCAATGTCTGTCCAAATGTTGAGCGTAAACAGCATGAGTGCGATATACACAATCAGGATGCTTAAAAAAGCCACCAAGCCAATAAACTTGCCCAGTACTATTTCAGTTAAAGATAAAGGCGCGCTGAACAAAAACGGTAGTGTTTGATTGCGACGCTCTTCAGAAATCAGCCGCATAGAAAGCAATGGCACGGCAAACAGCATGATAAACGAAGCTAGGCCATACACGTTTTGACCCACAAACTGCGTCACGCCAGAGCGCTCAGCTGGGCGAATCGCGCCAGACATGACCTCGAAATAATCGTTGACGCCGTTAAGGTAATAAGTACCAAATGCGAACATCAGCAAAGCCAAAATAATCCAACCCATAGGCGATGCAAACACACTTTTGAGTTCTTTTCTTGCTATATTTAAGATCATTTTTATAAGCCTTTATGCGGCAGCAGCATCTGGCGCTGCGCCATCTTGGTAGGTAAGTTGCACAAACACATCTTCCAAACTGGTTTGGTCGGGCGCAATTTGGTACAAGCCCCATTTGTTTTTCACAGCAGCTTGCACGATGGCTTCATGCGGTGCTTCACCTTCAGCAAAGCGTACACGCATCATATTGTTGTCTGTAATTTCGGCTTCGGTCACGCCTTTAATTTTAACTAACTCTTCTACCGTTGGCGCATTGCTAAAGCCAATCAACAGCTTATTGCCAATGCGCTGACGTTTTAGCACATCAATACCGCCGTTAAACACCAGCTTGCCTTTGTCGATAATCTGCACGTGATCGCACACCATTTCCACCTCTGGCAGAATGTGTGTAGAAAGAATGACGCTATGCTCGCCGCCAATTTCGCGGATTAACGCACGAATATCACGAATTTGAATTGGGTCTAAACCCACGGTTGGCTCATCAAGAATCACCACCATGGGGTTATGAATAATAGCCTGCGCAATGCCTACGCGTTGTTGATAGCCATTGGACAGATTCTCAATCAGGCGCTTGCTCATGTGGCCTAAGCCACAACGTTCTTTGGCGTTTTCTACCGCTTTTTTGATATTTTTGCCAGTAACGCGATGTAAACGTGCGGCGATGGTTAAGTACTCATCAACCGTAAACTCTTTATATAGCGGGCGCATTTCGGGCAAATAGCCAATCAGCGCTTTGGCTTCTTTGGGATTTTCTATCATGTCGATGCCGCAAATCTTCACACTACCTGCGCTAGGCGCGAGATTGCCTGTGAGCATTTTCATGGTGGTAGATTTGCCTGCGCCGTTTGGCCCCAAAAAGCCTAGCACTTCGCCCTGCTTAAGGTTAAAACTGACGTTACTTACCGCCTCGCGACCGCCGTAAAGACGCGTCAACTCAGATGCTTCTACTGTTAAATTATTCATCATTGTTTACAAATTACCAAGTGTTTACAAAAGACCAAGTGAAAACCGTTGTATATGAAACAAAATGGCCAAATTAGTTTCATACAAAAACTGGATTAGTTTCATGCAAAAAGTTATAGTCATGCTTATATCAAAGTTAATTGCTGACCAACCTTTGATTATGTATGAACTTGCGCTTACTGTCACGGACTAATCATTACATTTCAAGTTTAACGGATACTAAATTTAATGCCTCAAATTAAGAAAATTGCTGCTGCCTTACTCATTGCCTTTGCTGGTGTAAGCAGTATTGTTGCGCACGCAGAAACTAAACTAGCGCCTGCTGCGCCCACAATTACACCTACAATCACCTCGGCCAATGCTGAATTTGTTTACAAATACTTGCTGGGTGAAATTGCGGGGCAACGTGGCGAGGTGACATTAGCCAGCCAATTATTTTTAGATTTAGCCAAACAAACGCGCGACCCGCGCTTGGCCGAGCGTGCTGCACGCGCGGCTGCTTATGCCAACCAGCCAGGTGTTGCCTTGCAGGCCGCTACCTTATGGGCAGAGCTAGATCCTAATTCATTGGAAGCGCAACAAGCATCCAGCCAATTATTAGTGGCCAGTGGCAATTTGAATCAAGCCAAACCGCACATTCAAAAATTATTAGCTAAAGAGGAAACACGCGCCAATGGCTTTTTATATTTAAATAGCTTGTTAGCGAATCAAAAAGATAAATCTGAGGTGTTAGCCACCATTACCGAGTTCGCCGCGCCCTACCCCAAATTGCCTGAAGCGCATTTTGCCATAGCGCAGGCGGCTTTAATCGCAGATAAGCCTGATGTGGCTAAAAAAGCCTTTGAAACGACCACTAAACTTCGCCCAGATTGGGAGCTAAATGCGCAACTGCAAGGGCAAATGTTATTGAAAGAATCGCCAGAAAAAGCGATTAGTTTTTATCAAACCTTTTTAAAACAATACCCCAAAGCCAACGATGTGCGCATGAGTTATGCCAAATTATTGGTCAACCAAAAACGCCATGCAGAAGCCAAACCTGAATTTGTAAAACTAGTTGAATCTTCTAACGGTAGTCCTGAAATCAGCGCCGTTGTTGGCCTGCTGTCATTAGAGTCTAGTGATTATTTAATGGCCGATAAGTATTTTCAACAATCTATCAGCTCGGGATTTAAAAACCCCGATCAACTGCATATTTACTTGGGGCGTAGTGCAGAGCGTCAAAAAATGGATGCCAAGGCGCTAGAATGGTACGACAAAATTCAGCCTGGCGAACATTTTTTAGAAGGTCGTTTATCTGCGGCCAACGTGATTGCGCGCACTAAAAACGTAGATGCCGCCATTAAAATGTTAGACGAAGTGGATGACATCACGCCAGAGCAGCAAATTACCGTGATTCAAACCGAGGCTAACTTATTAAGCCAAGCCAAGCGCAATCAAGAATCGTTCAACTTACTAGAAAAAGCAGCAAAAAACTGGCCCGATTCAATAGAGCTTAGTTATGATTACGCCATGGCCGCAGAGCGTATAGGCAAGGTTGATGTGATGGAAACCGAGCTGCGCAAAGTGATTAAATTAAAACCAGATTTCGCAGCCGCCTACAATGCCCTTGGCTACTCGTTTGCAGACCGCAGCATCAAACTAGATGAAGCTAAAACTTTAATAGAAACTGCGCTTAAATTATCACCTAACGACCATTACATGCTCGATAGTTTAGGCTGGGTGCATTATCGTTTAGGTAATTTAGCACTGGCGGCTGAATATTTGCGCAAAGCCTATGAAATTCAAGCCGACCCAGAAATTGCCGCGCATTTGGGCGAAGTGTTATGGAAACAAGGCTTGCAGGCAGAAGCCAAAAAAATCTGGGCAAGCGCGTTAAAAGCATTTCCAGAGAACGATGTCTTAATGGCAACTGCCAAAAAATTTAGCTCATAAAAATAGGTTTAATTTGCTATTGCTTCGTAAAGCCGCAATTCTAGTAATTGTATTGCTCACTAGTGCGTGCGCTACGTTACCTATACCGCCATCGCAACTGCCTACCACCTCGGCTATTAATCAAAAACATCTTGCCACGCTCTCCAACATTAAAGCATTCGCGCTCAAAGGCAGGCTGGGCGTGGTTACGCAAAAGCAAGGCTTTTCGGGCGGCATTGATTGGCAGCATCAAGCGATTACCGATAATATTGACGTGTTTTCGCCCGTGGGGGGGAAAATAGCTAATATCGCAAAAACCCCTAACGGAGTGACATTAACCGACCAAAAAGGCTACAGCGTTAGCGCGCAAGATGCAGAAAGCCTCACCGAAACCACGCTAGGCTTTAGGTTGCCATTAACAGGTTTAAGCGATTGGGCAATTGGCCGCCCAAGTGCCAGCAAAATAGACGCCGCCAACTGGGATGAAACTGGTCGTTTAACCGCACTAAAACAGGATGGCTGGGATATTAGCTTTGAGAATTATTCTATGCAAAATGGAGTAGATTTGCCTAGTAAAATTATGCTAAAAAGCGAGAAAGTGAATTTAAAAATGCTGGTAGAAAAATGGATAAGCTTATAAATTAATAATATGCAAGATTTTCAACCTTTTCTCGCTCCTGCAAAAATAAATCTGTTTTTACATATTACTGGCCAGCGTGCCGATGGTTATCACACGCTACAAAGCGTGTTTCAGCTACTGGATTTTTACGATACGCTGCACATTAAACCAACTCAAAATGGCGAAATTAAGCGTATAAACGAAATTGACGGCGTGCCTGCAAGCCAATGTTTATGCGCCTTAGCAGCCAGTGCTTTACAAAAATTTACAGGTTGCAAATTGGGTGTGGAATACGCGATTGATAAGCGCATCCCCATGGGTGGCGGTTTGGGCGGCGGCAGCTCGGATGCGGCGACCATGCTGCTAGCATTAAATCACCTTTGGCAGCTTAATTTAAGCCGTACACAGTTGATGCAAATTGGCTTAAAGCTAGGTGCTGATGTGCCAATATTTATCTTCGGCCAAAACGCTTGGGCTGAAGGTGTGGGTGAAATACTGAGCCCGATTGACTTACCTGAACAATATTATGTGGCGCTAACCCCGCTAGTTCATGTGTCAACTGCTCAAGTTTTTGCCAATTCTACATTGACAAGAGACACGAAACCATTGAAAATAGCGGACTTTTCGAGAGACATGAATTCTGAAGCTTTTAAGAACGATCTCGAAGCAGTTGTGTGCAAAGAGTTTCCAGCAGTTGCAAACACTTTAAAATGGCTTAGCCAATTTGGCCAAGCAAGAATGAGTGGCTCGGGTGCATCTGTGTTTGTAGCAATAGATTCAAAAAAATATGCTTCGCAACAAAAAGCGAATGAAATTTTGGCGCAAAAACCAGCGAATGTAGCAGGTTTTGT
>JAYVRE010000113.1:0-2371 GCA_043776535.1 Methylotenera sp.
CCTTATTTTGTGCCCGCTGGTACGCCGCTTTATGCACAAATACAACAGTTTCAAGAAAAGCAAGAACGTATTGCACTAGTGGTGGATGAATACGGCGAATTTAAAGGCTTAGTCACACTAGAAGATATTTTAGAAGAAGTGATTGGCGATTTCACCACGCAATCACCCAGTCGCGTAGGCAGCTATCGCCAAGAGGCAGACGGAAGCTGGCTGGTGGACGGTAGTAGCATGTTGCGCGACTTGAATAAAAAGCTGAGTCTAAATTTGCCTTTGAATGGTCCACGCACTTTAAACGGCTTAGTAATAGAACATTTTGAAGATATTCCCGAGGCAGGCACCAGTTTTAGAATCGGCAATCACACGCTCGAAATCATGCAAACCCAAGACAGAATCGTCAAAAGCGTCAAAATATTCCCTTAAAAGGCTAAAATTTAAAAGCCCTACTCACATTGGGCTTGAAATTTTTGCTATTCGGCTCAAAATACACATTAAGTAACATAACAAATTGCAATCAAGCAAATATATACATGGCAAATACGCATAGCACTGGCGACACCGCACTTAAGCCTAGCGCAGTTAAACCTAAACTGCCCGAGATGTTCAAAGTGCTATTGTTAAACGACGATTACACGCCTATGGAGTTTGTAGTTGAAACAATTGAGCATTTTTTTAACAAAACGCGTGAACAAGCCACGCAAATTATGCTCAAAGTACATACAGAGGGCATGGGAGTATGTGGAGTTTACCCGCAAGACATCGCGGAAACAAAAATGAACCGAGTGCTGATGCACGCTAAAGAAGCGCAACACCCTTTGCAATGTGTTATAGAGCCAGCCTAGGCTGGCGGTAAGCTTATAGAGCCAGCTTAAGCTGGCGGTAGATGAAAGTGCCAGCTTAAGCTGGCGGTAAGATGAAAGTGCCAACATAGTCCGTATTAATAGTAAGTTAATGAAAGTTAAGGGTTAAAAAATGATTGCTCAGGAACTAGAAGTAAGCCTCCACATGGCGTTTATGGACGCACGACAAAAGCGTCATGAACTCATTACGGTTGAGCATTTGCTGCTGGCAATGATTGATAATCCAACTGCAGCCGAAGTGTTGCGCGCCTGCGGTGCCAAATTTGAAGTGTTACGCACCGAGCTAAATCATTATATCGAAGAGCACACACCTACTGTCAACGGCACGGATGAAGTCGATACGCAGCCTACCCTAGGCTTCCAACGCGTGATTCAACGCGCCATGCTACACGTACAATCTAGCGGCAAAAAAGAAGTCACGGGCGCTAATGTGCTGGTCGCCATTTATGGTGAAAAAGATTCTCACGCGGTATTTTTCTTGCATCAACAAGGCATTACACGGCTGGATATTGTCAACTTTATTTCGCATGGCGTGGCAAAAGTGCCTGACGGCGATGCCAAAGCCGAAGGCACCGAAACAGACGCTGAAGCAGAAGGCTCGCCGACTGGTGCTTTAGAGCAATTTACGCTTAACTTGAATCTGCAAGTGATTGCGGGAAAAATTGACCCGCTCATCGGTCGTGCGCCAGAGCTAGAGCGCGTCATTCAAACCTTATGCCGTCGTCGCAAAAATAATCCGCTATTAGTTGGCGAAGCTGGCGTAGGCAAAACCGCCATTGCAGAAGGGTTGGCGAGCCGTATTGTCGCTAAAGAAATCCCCGAAGTGTTGGCCAATGCTACCGTATATTCACTCGATATGGGCGCATTATTGGCAGGCACCAAATACCGTGGCGATTTTGAGCAACGCTTAAAAGCCGTGATGAAACAGCTCGCCGAAAAGCCAGACGCGATTTTATTTATCGATGAAATTCATACGCTAATCGGCGCAGGCGCGGCCAGCGGCGGCACTTTAGATGCCAGTAATTTACTTAAGCCAGCGCTTTCAAACGGTACGCTTAAATGTATTGGCGCGACCACGTACCAGGAATATCGTGGCATTTTCGAGAAAGACCACGCGCTATCACGCCGCTTCCAAAAAATTGACGTGGCGGAACCAAGTGTGGCCGAAACCATTGAAATTTTAAAAGGTTTAAAATCGCGTTTTGAAGAGCATCATGGCGTGAAATATAGCGCCAGCGCGCTTACCACGGCAGCCGAGCTTTCTGCCAAATACATTAACGATAGGCATTTGCCCGATAAAGCTATCGATGTGATTGATGAGGCTGGTGCTGCACAACGTATTTTGCCAAAAAACAAACAGAAAAAAGTCATCGGCAATAAAGAGATTGAGGACATTATTGCTAAAATTGCGCGCATTCCGCCCAAAAATATTTCTACGGATGACCGCACTGCACTTAAAACGCTGGATCGTGATTTAAAAGCCGTAGTATTTGGCCAAGACAAAGCCATTGAAG
>JAYVRE010000114.1:0-2365 GCA_043776535.1 Methylotenera sp.
GAGACGGCTGAAACCTTGGGTAATTTTAAAATCTTCTACTCAAAAGTGCCAGGTAAAAATAAAGCTGATTACAGCATAGACCACAGCGCTGGCATGTATGTGTTTGATAAAGATGGAAAAGTTAGGTTGTATATGGGTTATGGGCAAAAACCTGCCGAAATAGCAAGCGATATTAGAAAGCTGTTGTAGGAGGGGTTTGCAGCCCCGAAAAGCTTTAAATCTAATCGCGGCTAGAAGCCGCTCCTACAGCCGATGTAGCTGTGGCGACAGGGCTTTCAGTTCTTTCTCGGCAAGCTTGTAATTAGGGAACAGCTGTTCAACCACTGCCCAAAACTTGGCGGAGTGATTCATTTGTTTTAAGTGCGCCAGCTCGTGGCAGATGACGTAGTTAATGATGTGCGGCGGCGCTTGCAGCAAGCGCCAGTTTAGCCGAACTTCGCCACGGCTATTGCAACTGCCCCAGCGCGATTGCGCGTTGGATAGCGTGAGTGGCGGTGTTGCTACTCCCAGTTTCGCCGCTAAAATTTCCAGTCTGCGACTAAAATCTATTACCGCCTGCTTTTTATACCATTGAATAACCTTACGGCCAAGCGCCGCATGGTTATTGGGCTGTGGCGATGCTATAAATAAGGTGTTTTGATCGAAAATTAAGGCTTTATTGCTACTGTTTTGTGAAATACTTAGCTGAATGTCGCTGCCTAAATATAACAAATGTTCACCGTCAATCCACTCAATTTTTGCTACATGATTCGCTTCGCGCGCTTGTAGTTTGTTGAGAATCCAGTTGGATTTCCCCTGCAAAATCTGATTGAGTTGAAACTCAACAATGCGTTTTGGCGCATGTACCACTAAACCATCTGCGGTGATTTTTAAGCCTATGGTGCGGCGGCTACGACGTTCTAATAGGTACGAAATCGTCTCGCCATTGGCAAATGTAAGTATTTGGTTTGCCATTTATAGTTTGGTTACTTCTGTTTCTATCCAATCTTCCACCAGTTTATTCAGCGCATCTGGCTTTAAGCCAACGCTCTGTATAGGCGCGCCGATACTCACGGTAATCGTGCCTGGCGTTTTTAGGAAGGCATTTTTAGGCCAAAATAAGCCTGCGTTGTGCGCCACAGGCACCACTTGCGTGCCTGTGTGAGTGGCTAGCCATGCGCCGCCAATGTGATATTTACTTTTTTCGCCAACCGCAATGCGCGTGCCTTCGGGAAATATCACCACCCACAGGCCGCGCGCCAGCCTATCTTTGCCATGCGTGACCAGTTGCTTTAAGGCCTCGCGCCCAGAGCTGCGGTTAATGGGGATTGCAGACAGCGCGATAAACGCCCAACCGAGGAAAGGAATCAGCAAAAGTTCGCGCTTCATCACCCAAATTTGCGGCGGAAATATCGCTTGCAGTGCAATGGTCTCCCACGCGGATTGATGTTTGCACAAGACGATAGAAGGCTGTTTGGGGATGTTTTCTAAACCGCGCACTTCAAAACCTAAATTGCAAGTGAGTTTTAGCCAAAATAGCGTGCTACGCGACCAGCCGCCACTGGCAATGCGCGAGCGCGTGACGTTATTAATGGGGAATAGCAGTATGGCGAGTGTGGCAAAAATGGGCGTGATGATTAACATGCCTAAAAAAAACACCAGCGACCTTACAAAAGGCATCAACTTAAGCATTATTCGGTTTCTGCAATAATGTGTTGCACGGCCTCGTTTAAATCGGCAAAAATCAGCGTATTTGGCGGTAAGTTGCCACCCGCTAAAGTTTCTTCCCCCTTGCCAGACCGCACCAGTATTGGCTTGCAGCCTGCATCGTGAAAAGCTTGCAAATCGCGTAGCGAATCGCCAACCGCATAAACCTCACGCAAATCTACCGAAAATCTACGGCTAATATCTTCAATCATGCCCGTTTTTGGTTTGCGGCAAGTGCAGTTATCATCTGCCGCATGTGGGCAATAAAACATCGCATCGATGCGGCCACCCAATTGCGCCAGCGCGCGATGCATTTTGTCGTTTATCGCGTTGAGTGTTGCCATATCAAACAGCCCGCGAGCAATACCACTTTGATTGGTGGCAAGCGCCACCCTAAAACCCGATTGATTGAGAAGCGCAATGGCTTCCAAGCTGCCTGGAATTGCAATCCACTCATTTGGATTTTTAATGAAATTGGCGGAATCCTGGTTAACGACGCCGTCTCTATCGAGTATCACAAGCTTCATTTGTTAATTCCTTGTTCGCGATTTAAAAATCGCCCCTACAGTAAGACTTTGTGTACGAGCGCAATTTATTGCGCGAATATGAGACGCCATTATGCTAACTCGCTAATTTGGACAAATCAGCCACGCGGTTCATGGTTTGGTGCAAAATCGCC
>JAYVRE010000115.1:0-2362 GCA_043776535.1 Methylotenera sp.
CACCCAACGACCAACTTGATTGACGTACTTTTGCAAAGCTTCGTCTTTCACCAATGGCGCTGCGCCTAGCAAGCTGCCAGTAATTTCGCGGCCAAGCGCGATTTCTTCTTCTTTACTCGGGTTTTTCCAGTTAAATTCGGCTTGAGCAGGCGGCGCAGTAGTTGTGGCTACGGGTGCAGAGGTTGCAGCAGGTGCTTGTGCGTCAGTGGCTACAGGGGTGGGAGCTGGCTCAACAACAGGCGCGGGCTCTTCAGCACCATTTTTTACTTCTTCGCTTTTTTTACTATTTTCTAAGGTTTGTTGAGCAGCATCCTCTAACATTTTGCCTAAATCTAAAGCGTAAGCACTTGTAGCCATTAAGCCAGCTGAAACAAGCAAAGTGATGAGTAATTTACTCGTGGCGACATTTTTCATTTCTGGGTCTCTTTCAAGTAAGACATTTTCGTGGCGTTTAGGCCGCCAGCGCTGGCAAAGCTTTGCCCATCACTTGGAGTTAATGTATGGCTTTCTAATTTTTTCATTTCATTTTCGTTAAATTTAGCGGCTTTTAATTCATCTGCGCTTAAACCGCGAATACCTGTGGTAGAAACTACTTTACCAGTACCCGTGCGGCCACTGGCGATATCGCTAATGCTGCTGCCGCTAGATGATGTACCACCACGCTTTACTGAGAGCAAACGCACCCAGCCAGTGCTTTTTTTGCTTTTAACTTGCAACCAAGCACCTTTTTTGGTGAGGATTTCTACGTTATCGTTTTTACTTAAGCTACCCACAATTTTGGCATCGGCAAACGGCTCGGCGCGTAAACTATCCATTTTAATCGCTGTAGCAGCATCGCCAGCAAGCGCATGGATATTGGCTCCAAGCGCTATGATAATTGCAACTTTAACTAAATATTTCATGCTAAATCCTTTAGTGAATCATGATGTTCTAATTTAATCACCGCTTGCGCAAACAAAGTGCGCCATTGCGATGCCAGAGAGCTTGCCGCATTTTGGCTGTTCGTCAATTTACCCTCGTGCAAAGCATAACGCGTAACGGTGCTAGTTGGTAAACCTAAATGTGCAATTAAAGTTGGCAACTGTTGTGCAATATGCTCTGCATCTTGCTGTGCGGCCGCACTGTATTCGGTTTTGTTATCGGCAAACACCCAGCTCACAACCACCATATCACCAAATAACCCCCAAATACCACTTTGCGTGCCATGTAAAATCTCAATGCTGTTAGGCGTATGGCTGTTAAGCTCAATCGCGCGCTTAAGTTTTTTAAGTAAAGCATCACTTAACGCCTCTTTACTATCTACCAAAATAGGCATGATTAGCACCGATGTTTCTGCGGCATCTGCCTTCACACCAAATACCAGCCAGCGTTGTAGGGCGCGGTCTGTAGCCAACGCGTAGATTTTGGCGACAGCAAACAATGCCGCTGCCCATAAAAGTGGCGCAGTCAAGTCTAAATAGGTATTGCTCACATTAATGGCGATGTATGACAGCACCAATAGGCCGATTTGACTGCCAGTAAATAGCGATGTGAATTTGTCTCTATCCATTTTAAAATAAAACGCCAATGTGGTTGCCCAAATCAGCAGCAAGCTCAATAAAATATAAGGGATTTTGCCGCGCCATACTTTAAGGTAATCGCCGTGCTTGGCGTTATCTATGGCGGTTGCGAGTATTTCTACGCCTGGAAATTGCTTATCCATCGCAGTCGGTTTAATGTCAAAAAGCCCAGGTGCGGTCGAGCCGATAATGACGATTTTATGGGTAAATTCATCTTGCGGGCGTTTTTTGTCTTTACTAGCCAAATCCGTAAACACATCGCTAAACGTGACGTAAGTGTAGGTAAATGGCTTGCCGCGCCAGTTAATCAGCATGTCATTGGGTAAGTTTTCGGTGTTTACCGCACCAGCAAATTGCGCCACCACCAAGGGCAGGGCGGGCAAGCGCCAGCCACTTTCATCGTGAATCATGCGGTATTCGCGCACAATGCCGTCTGAATCTGGATAGACATTGTGCGTACCAAGCATGCCCGCTTTAAGTGCGCCTTTAAAGTGTGGCAATATGGCGGCAACAACCGCGTCCTTATTGGCTTCTGGGCTAGCTATTAAACCTGGAATTTGTGCGTATTTGAGTTGGCTTAAGCGGTCTTGCGAAGCATCTAATCGCAAAATAGGAAAAAACGTATTGTTACTGCCCGCGATGACTTCATTGAAATAAGCATCAGAATCGGCATTGTAAATATCGGCGTCACTAAACACAATATCAAACACAATGGCTTTGGGATTTTGCGCTTGAATATTCTCGACAAATTCACCTAGAACTTGTCTAGGCCAAGGCCAGCGACCATATTCTTTAGAAAAAGC
>JAYVRE010000116.1:0-9110 GCA_043776535.1 Methylotenera sp.
ACGAGCGCAATTTATTGCGCGAATATGAGACGCCATTATGCTAACTCGCTAATTTGGACAAATCAGCCACGCGGTTCATGGTTTGGTGCAAAATCGCCAACAAACCAAGGCGGTTATTTTTCAAATTAACGTCATCCGCATTTACCATTACGTTATCAAAAAAGTCATCTACTGGTTTTTTTAAAGCAGCAAGCGCTTGTAACGATGCGGTGTAATCACCATTTTCAAATAATTTATCCGCTTCTGGTTTTACTTGGCTCAAAGCTTCATTCAAAGCCTTTTCAGCAGGCTCTTGCAATAAGTTTTCTTTCACTTCTGCTTTTACTTCACTTTCTACTTTTTTCAGAATATTGCCCACGCGCTTGTTGGCGGCAGCGAGGGCTGGTGCTTCTGGAAGTTTGGCAAATTCACGCACTGCTTCCAAACGTCTTGGAATTTTGTTTAAGTTGTACATATGAGGAGTAGGAAGCGAAAGCGTTGCGTCAATCTCTTGAGCGCTATAACCCTGCTCACGAAGCATTCCAGCAAAGCGATCAAATATAAACTTTAGGAGAGAGTCAAGGACAGCGATTCCGTTAGGTAGAACCGACTCACCAATTTCAACTAAATGATAAATACTAATAGGTAGATCTTTTTCAACCAGCATCCGGATTACGCCTAAAGCATGTCTGCGTAGGCCAAAAGGATCTTTGTCTCCAGTAGGCCCCTCATTTATGCTGAATAAACCAACCAAAGTTTCCAATTTGTCAGCCAGCGCAACACAAATCCCCACTTGGTTTCTAGGCAATTCATCGCCCGCAAAGCGCGGTTTGTAATGGTCTTCAATCGCAAATGCCACATCGTTATCCAGCTTTTCGTGCTGCGCGTAATAGCGCCCCATAATGCCTTGCAACTCGGGGAATTCGCCTACCATATCGGTGACTAAATCGGTTTTAGATAATCTTGCCGCCAGTTCAACTTTTGCTACTAAACTCGCATCGCCTATTTGTTTGGCAATCGCGCTGGCAATCGCCACCACGCGCGCATTACGCTCACCTTGGCTACCCAATTTATTGTGATAAACCACTTTATCTAAGCCAGCAATGCGGCTTTCTAGCGTTTTTTTGCGGTCTTGGTCAAAAAAGAATTTAGCATCGGCCAAACGTGGACGCACCACACGCTCGTTGCCTTGAATGACCGCACTTGGGTCGCTTGGCGTAATGTTAGAAACGATTAAAAACTTGTTGGTTAATTTATTATTCGCATCTAACAGCGGAAAATATTTTTGATTCGCTTTCATGGTTAAAATCAAGCATTCTTGCGGCACTTCTAGGTAAACTTCTTCAAACTGGCCAAGCAATACATTGGGGCGTTCTACTAGCGCGGTTACTTCGTCTAGCAGCGCATCGTCGTCAATCGGTTTCAGGTTTTCTTTTGCTGCGGCAGCGTTTAGTTGCTTTATAATCTCGGCTTTTCGCTCTGCAAAGCTGGCAATTACAGCACCTTCATTTAATAATTGCTCGGCGTAAGTGTCGGCATGATTTAACGTAATTTTTTCATTTTTAGCTTCAAACCGATGGCCGCTGGTGGTGTTGCTAGATTGCAAACCAAGTGTATTAATACTGATTACGCTACTGCCGTGCATGGCCACCAAGCCATGCGCAGGACGTACAAAATTGACGCTACTCCAGCCATCAGCTAGTTGATAAGTCATTACTTTTGGAATTGGCAATTTAGCCAATGCTTCGTCTAAGGCTTTTTGCAAGCCATCTTGCAAGGTCACGCCATCTTGCAGCGCATCTAAAAATAAGGTGTTGTTTTCATTTTTGAGTTGGCTTACGGCGTTTTCATCCACACCTAAACTTTGTAATTTTTTCAATAAAGCAGGCGTCGCCTTGCCGCTAGCATCTAAGCCCACACTGGCTGGCATAAGTTTCTGTGAAACCTGCTTATCAGCCGCTTTGTCGGCCACATAACTTACGTGCGCGGCCAAACGGCGCGGTGTTGCGAAGGCGGTAACGACTGAATGATCAAAAGTTAAACCTTGCAACTTTAATGTCTGAAATAATACGCTAGCAAACGCTTCGCCTAATTTACTTAAGGCTTTTGGTGGCAACTCTTCAACAAACAACTCAACCAGAAGATTTTTATTATGTGGATTCTTTTCCATTCTTAAGCGGCTTTCTTAGCTAATTCTGTGAGCACTTCATCCGCATGCTCTTTTGAGGCAAGCGGGAAGCCAAGCGCAGCGCGGCTTTCAAGATAGCAAGCTGCTACTGCACGCGCTATATGACGAATTTTGCCGATGTAGGCGGCGCGTTCAGTCACGCTAATTGCGCCACGCGCATCTAACAAATTAAAGGTGTGCGCGGCTTTTAACACTTGCTCATAAGCAGGCAGTGCCAGTTTTTCTTTAACTAAATGCTGCGCTTGTTTTTCGTGCGCGATAAAAGCGGTGCTTAAAAATTCCACGTCCGAATGCTCAAAATTGTAAGTTGATTGCTCTACCTCGTTTTGGTGGAATACATCGCCATATTTTACGTTTCCTGAGTACTGCAAATCGTACACGCTATCCACACCCTGCAAATACATGGCGAGGCGCTCTAGACCATAAGTGATTTCGCCCGTAATTGGCTTACAATTAATGCCGCCCACTTGCTGAAAGTAGGTGAACTGTGTGACTTCCATGCCGTTTAGCCACACCTCCCAACCCAAGCCCCAAGCGCCTAGCGTAGGGTTTTCCCAATCGTCTTCCACAAAGCGGATGTCATTTTGTTTGAGATCGAAACCAAGCGCTTCCAGCGAACCTAAATACAGATCTAAAATATTGGCTGGCGCGGGTTTAAGCACCACTTGATATTGGTAATAATGCTGTAAACGATTTGGGTTCTGACCATAACGGCCGTCTTTTGGGCGGCGGCTAGGCTGCACGTAGGCGGCTTTCCACGGCTCTGGACCTAGGGCGCGCAAGAATGTACCCGTGTGACTGGTACCTGCGCCTACTTCCATGTCGTAAGGTTGCAGCAGCGCACAGCCTTGTTTATCCCAATAGTCTTGTAGCGTTAATATAATTTGTTGAAAGGTAAGCATTGGATATTTAAATCAATTTCTAAAATGTAATTTTACATCAAAAAAGTGTTTAACTTGATTTGAATTGAGTGTGAAAAAAGCAAGTTATTTTAAATATAGTTTAAGTAAAATATTTGCTAAAAAAAGTTATTTTTAAGCAATCAATATACACCGTGCAAAAAACAATGCCTTGGAAGCCTCATGGATATTGGGTTTCGCGCATGAATATACCAGCTTCAGCTGGTATATTCATGCGATGATGCCAAGAACTGGTATAGGGCATGCTTTTCAATTGCTATCTAATTTTTAGTAATTTGAAGAAGGAAAAGATTAAAAATAGACTGTACAATATAATAGAGAAAAAAATCAGACGTATTTGAATATATTGAAATGTTTTACAATCGTAAGTGTCGTCATGGCTATCTTAATCAGATGAGCCCGATGGCATTCGAAGCGTTACAAACAGGAGCTACTTAAGTGTCTAGCGTAACGGGTAATTACCACCCTTTATGAGATTCACTGATGCTAAATTCTCAAATAGAATCATTTTAATTAAATTAGAAAATTGTCGGTCATGAATATGAATATGAATTTGTTGGCTTGGTCAGCACCTCTGATAAGTGTTGCTGTTTTCTTTTTATTAGAAAGATATTACTTTAATGTTAAAAATCCACTTAAACAAAGGCTGGTAACAATACTTTCAATTCAGCTTATATCAATTTTCATTGGTTTAGCTTTATCGTTTTTAATACTTGTGCCACTGGTTTTTTTAGTAGCACCATTACAAATTTTTAGTTTCTCAACTCTAAACGTACCGATACCAATCAGCTTTACACTCAGTTTTTTGTTTCTCGATTTGGTGAATTATATTAATCATAGGTTACACCATAAAATCCCTTTTTTATGGCGATTTCATAGACTTCATCATTCCGATCGCCATGTGGACTCGCTGACCACTTTTTTGCATCATCCTGTTGAATTGATATCAACTTTCTTTGTTTCGATTGGATTAGCCGCTATTTTTGATGTGCCAGTAATCGTATTGATCACTTATGGGCTTGCGGTGGGTTTTCATTCAGCATTTACTCACCTGAATATTTTATTGCCTGAAAATACAGCAAAATTACTTAGCTTTTTATTGGTTACACCTAATTTTCATAAAACGCATCATTCAATGGATATTAAAGAAGGAAATGCTAATTTTGGAATTTTATTTGTGTTCTGGGATTATATATTTAAAACAAATTGTTATAAAAACAACAAAGCATTAAAAACAATGACTACGGGAATAGATGGTAAACAAACGCCACAAATATTTAGTGTATTATGTTTGTTAACTAACCCCTTCAAATAACTAATGGAATTATCATGAAAATTAAGTTGCTTAGCTTTTTGCTGTTGTATTTAACAAGTACGTTTTTATATGCTGGCGGCATCACCCCACCACCACTACCACCAATAGCACCAATAGTAACTCCTGGCGTATCAAGCTCCAATACCGATACTCAAAATCGAGCCTATGCTGGTTTAATTTGGACGTTAAAAGATAAAGCATCATGGATTCCTGACTTAACACTTGGCTTTAGATCGCTAAGAGTAAAATCCAGTGATTCTGTCAGTGGTGGCGATATTAGCGCACGAATCAAACTTTCTGGCGGCATTGCTTTTGATAGCTTTGTTTTATCATACGCAGGCGGAAATAGAGATATATTAGGTAATTTAGGTGCTGGTTATTCGTTCACTAATAATTCACTTTTAGGCACAGTCGGCGTGCAAGTGCCTTATACACGAGTCGGCACAGACTTTCAATTTTCTGACAAGAAATTTATACCTCACCTAGAACTACTGACTATTGATAAACCTAACAATGTCAGAAAATCAATTACACCGGGTACATTAAGTTGCCCAACTGGATTTGAGTTAACGAGAGGCGTATGCTTATCGGGCGATAGGTGATTAACTATTAAAGGGCTGTTACGTCAGTCCTTTTTTATTGGTATAAATATAAATGGGTTCAGACACTAAATAATTGGGATCAGACACGATATTGAGCCACAATCGCTGACCTGTACCAGTTTTGGCATCACCGCAGAGGGCATCAACTTCCTATACCGCTAGAATCAATCGAGACTGACCCCATTGATTTTTTAGTTTTTCATCAGCGAAGGAATGTTAACAATGCTTAAAACAACGATAGGATTATTAATTGTCTTTTTTCTGTATGGATGCTCAGGTACACAAATAAAGGTACCAAGTGACGATAGCGCAGTGACAAAGACACACTCGCTTTCTGCGGGCAGCAGTAAAAAATTATCGTTTAAATCTTCTGGCTGCAAAATTGGAGAAGGCTCTTTAAAAAATGAAGCAGATTTTGCCAGTGCCGGATCTTATGGAACGCTGATTGTTGCCAATAGCAAGATCAGCTCCAGTATTGACAAATATCGGGTCTCATGTGGTGCCATTGCCGTTGGAGCAACGTCATCATGCGTAATACAGCGTGTTGAAGGCAGTGGCTCATCTAAAGATTATGGCGGCTTGAATTGCCCGGACATGAAATTCGAATTGGTAAATTTCAGGAATTTTTAAACAAAATATGCACTGAGCGACTACATAGCTTGCTTGCTACAAAAGAAAAAGGACTTGGAATTTTCCAAGTCCTTTTTTTTGCACCATCGGTGCATCGAACACGAAATAATTGGGATCAGACACGATATTGAGCCACAATCGCTGACCTGTACCAGTTTTGGCATCACCGCAGAATATACCAGCTGGGCCAGTATTTGGCTTGCCCGTGTAAATAACCAACTAAAGTTGGTTATTTACACGTCAAAGCTGGTTATTTGTGCGCGAAACCCTCATGGTATTGGGCTGCAGAGCCTCTGATCTAGTTAATCTATAGCTTTCACGATATTTTCAAACACGAGTTTTGCTTCGCCAAACACTATCATAGTTTTATCTAAATAAAATGAAAATAAATGGTGTCAGACTGGGCTAACCATTATCTAATTGCAATTTTTTCATCAATACTTTTCTCTAAATTAGCTTTATGTGTACAAAGGTTACTAAATTTTTCGACTAACTACAAGAGCTAGCACCCCAAAACAAAACACAATAAATGGCCAGTTGCCCCAGCGTACATAAGGCGTGCTGCCGCTGTAGCCTTGGGCGCTTACATTTAGAGTGGTTTGCACATCGTGCGGCGCGTGGGCAATCACGTAGCCATGCGGGTCTATCGCAGCAGTTGCGCCAGTATTGGTGGCACGCAGCATCATACGGCCAGTTTCTAGCGCACGGACTTGGCTAAACTGCATGTGCTGGTTTGCGGCGTAAGATTTTCCGTACCAGGCGTCGTTGCTGATGTTGACTAGCATGGTTGCCGCAGGCAGTTGACGGATGATTTCTTCGCCAAATACATCTTCGTAGCAAATGTTCACCGCAATTTTTTGATTCACCAAATTCATTGGCGTTTGATGTGTGCCGCCACGCGATAAGTCACTTAAAGGCATGTTAAGCCAATCGCGATATATCCAGCCAAATACTTGTTTTAATGGAATAAATTCACCAAATGGTACGAGGTGATTTTTTGAGTAGGTTTGTGTAGGATTATTACCGAAACTAATCGCGCTATTAAAATATTCGCCCACAGTATTATTTGAGCCTTCGTTATATTCCACCAAGCCCACAATGATGTCACCTTTATTTTGCTTAGCGTGCGCTTTTAATAGGTCTTTAACACTAGTATCTAATTGGCTATAAAGCACAGGCAGAGCGGTTTCTGGCAGAATGATGAGCTCGGCTTTGCTAGCTATTACCATGCTTAAATATTGATCAATCGTACTTTGCGCTTTTTCAGGCGACCATTTTTCTGTTTGCGAAACATTGCCTTGCACCAAAGCCACGTTAATTGGCGAGCCAATTGGCGTAGTCCAGCCTATGATTTTCAGCACATTACCAGTCACAATAATCAACGCAAACGCAGCGATAGCATTGCGTTTCCAAGCTAAGTTTTGCGGCGGATTTGCAAACCAGCTGGCGATTAATGCCGCCACAAACACCGCAATAACAGAAACGCCATACACGCCTACAAGCGGCATGTAGCCTGCCAGTGGGCTGTGAGGCGCTTGGCTATAGCCCACGGTCAGCCATGGAAAGCCTGTAAAAATCCAGCTACGAATCCAATCGCTTAAACCCCATAACACCGCGATGCTAATGAGTGGTGAACCTAGTTTTTTGCTAACCCAACCCACCAAGCCCACAAATAGCGCCATAAACGCGCACAAGCAAAAGGTACTAAAGCCCGCAAACCACCATGGCATACCGCCAAAATCGTGCAGGCTAATGTAAATCCAATAGATGCCAACACCATATAAACCTAAACCATAGGCAAAGCCTAGCTTAAATGCGGCTTTTGGATTAGCCGCTTTCATCCATAAATAGCATAATGCTGCCAGTGAGAGTAGGGTTAAGGGGAAGATATAGAATGGCGCAAAACCCAATACAGCTAAGGCGCCCAGTAAATAGGGCGCGACTTGCTGAACATTATTAGACGAGATTAAGCGGTTAAACGGTTTTAAAGAATAATTCAACATAGTATTTTTATATGATTAAAACTAATTTTATTAAGGCTAAGAAATTCTTACAGCTTGCTATTGTAGTTGGTTTAAGAAGTGTATAGGTTTAGGAGGTGTAAATATGTGCAATTGTAAAAATGTATGACGTAGCGTTGACATTAGGCACTGATTGGCTCAATATTGCCAGCGCTACATTTTGAAAAGTACTTTTTAAAAATACTATATTTACAATTTTTTCGGGAGAGTCAAATGAGTATGTCATCTGAATTTAAAGAGTTTATTATGAAGGGTAATGTGATGGACCTAGCAATAGGCGTCATCATCGGTGCGGCATTTGGTAAAATTGTCGATTCATTAGTAAACGACATTATTATGCCTATTGTTGGCAAAATTACTGGCGGCGTTGATTTCAGTAATATGTTTGTACCACTCGCCGATATACCGGCAGGCAATGCAGGCACTTATGCTGCACTTAAAACCGCGGGCGTACCAATGCTGGCCTACGGCAACTTTATTACCATTGTGATTAACTTTGTTATTTTGGCATTCATCATCTTTATGATGGTAAAACAAGTGAACAAAATGAAAAAAGCAACCCCAGCAGCCCCAGCAGCTACTCCAGATGATATTTTGTTATTACGTGAAATTCGTGATGCTTTAAAGAAATAAGCTGATATGTGAACAATAAAAAAGGACGCTGTAGCGTCCTTTTTTATTGTTTAAAGCGATTATAAAGCGGGTGGAATATCTTCCAATTTTTCCATTTCTAGCAAAGGTTGAGTTTCAAATTTTTTGCCAGCCCCATCATTCGCTTCAGTGCCATCGTGATTTAAAAACACCACTTGCACTACTTTGTCGTCTATAAAATCGAGTTCGGTGGTGGGGTAAAAGCTGCCATCTGCTGCAGTATTAATATTGTGATAATGCCAAATAGTGGCAACAATTTTGCCTGAATCTTTAATTTTTACATCTTCCGCTTTAGCAGGCTCACCAAACTGGGCCACTATGCTCGCTTTATTATATTTATTAATCACATCTACAAAAGCTTTTTCTTCGGTAGGAATACCGTTGCTTAAAGGCTGCGTTTTAGCTTCATCTGCGTAAACCGCCGATGATAATGTAGAGGCTAAAAGCGCTGCTAAAGACCAATTTTTCATAGTAATCTCCAAATGTTAAGGTTAAGAGACTTGATAAACATTTTAGTTCGCTTAATTTAATGTTAAGGCTAATTTAAAACTCATGCTTCTAACGCAGTATGTCAACTAAAATTGAATTTTAAGTCGATTCAATCGGAAAAGGCTCGCCTGGAATCACCTCAATCAACATAGAGTGTAAGCGCCTGCTATCGGCGCGAAGTACAGAAACACTTAGATTCTCAATCACTACCGTATCGCCACGTTTGGGCAAATGGCCAAATTTATTCACCACCAAACCACCAATAGTGCTGAACTCTTCATCGCTAAATTGTGTGCCTACCGCCTCGTTAAAGTC
>JAYVRE010000117.1:0-9053 GCA_043776535.1 Methylotenera sp.
GACTGGTAATTTACGGATGTATTTTTTTTCCACCAAATCATCTAATATTTTAGGATATTGCCCTGTATCGGCATAAAACTTATCGATACTTTCACGCAAGGTGTTTAAGTCTTGTTTCAATGCAGCCTCCTTTGCGCGCTCAATACTGCTGAAATATCTGGGTACTGCAAGGGTTAGCAACATAGCCAAAATAGCCAATACCACTAGTAACTCGACCAATGTAAAGCCAGGGGTAAAGCCACGCCATTGATGATGCTTACCACTTTGCATAAGCGATGCCATTAATGCCAATTTGCTGACTTAGGGAATATACATCAAACACATCTGCACCTTGTTGTGGGTCACTTGCTTCGCTGGCGTAGCTGCGTAATCCCCAGTTATTGGGCAAATCATCTGTATTTTTATCAGCGGTGGTAGTCATTGGATCTAATGGGATTTTGCGTAAAAACTTTAGTTTATTTTTATTAATGTCTTTTTCATCTACTATACCATTGACCAAAATTTCTAAATTAGGTGGATAACCTGTTTCCTCAATACTTTTTTTTATGCGACCCTCGTCAGCCGCTTTTTTATACGCATCAATGGCTTCGCGAATATGGCGTAAATTGGCTCGTAACTCATTTTCTTTATTGCGCTGCACACTCATTTGCAACATAGGCATGGCTACGCTAGCCAAAATAGCTACAATGGTCACCGTAACAATGAGTTCAATTAATGTAAAACCTTTTAATTGTTGAATTCGGTGCGGCTTCATGGTGCTGGTGG
Source organism: Methylotenera sp. (assembly GCA_043776535.1). Taxonomy (GTDB): domain Bacteria; phylum Pseudomonadota; class Gammaproteobacteria; order Burkholderiales; family Methylophilaceae; genus Methylotenera_A. The sequence goes on from JAYVRE010000117.1 coordinate 766, forward strand.
CGGGCTTGCAGGGTCGATAATGGGCGGCTCTATAGCTTCAGGTACGGCTTCAGGTGCTATAGGTTGCGGCGTGATAGGTTGCGGTGCTATAGGTTGCGGCTTAACTGGATTAGGTAAAAAATCCGTTCCATCAGGATTTGCACTGGTTTCAGGTTGCACAGATAATTCTCTATTGGGCTGTGGTGGCTCAGTAGGCAACGGTGTCGTTGCAGCAGGTTGTAGATTGTCTTGAGTTTGTAATTGCCGTAAACGCATTTGCTCACTTGATCCGTCTTGTGGAATTGCCATTCTATTGGTTGCGGGTAAATTAATTTGTGGCTTGTCACTGATTCGATTTTCGCTACCAGACCAATATTCTGATATTTCAGCTTGCGGCCTGCTGATGTTGCCGATAATTCTAGGCGTAATGGCTAGCACAATTTCAGTTTTGCTTTTTCTATCTTCTTGATTCGAAAACAAGCGTCCGATCAGTGGAATATCGCCAAGGCCTGGCAACTTGCTGGCATTTTTGCGCTCGTCATCTAAAATAAGGCCTGCCAAAATTTGTGTTTCACCATTTTTTAAGCGCAGCACCGTATTGGCGTTGCGGGTGCCGATGGTATAAACCGTTGCGCCATTTCTAGTAATGGTTTTTTCGCCCAGGGAACTTACTTCTAAACCTATTTTTATATTCACAAAATCATCTAAAGTGATGCGTGGCTCCACATCTAGCTTTAAGCCGACATCTACATATTGCACACTTTCTGAGACACCCACATTGGCGGTAGAGGTAGTGGTAATAATAGGCACTTTGTCGCCCACTAAAATTTTAGCTTTTTCGTTATTTTTAACACGTATTCTGGGGTTAGACAGCAAATTAACATCACCCGTGGTTTTTTTGAAATTAAGCGCTGGGTTGGGTGACACGCCAATAGTGCTTGAATTTAATTTTTTAAGCGCTTCTAAAGTCAATGCTGTAGGACTAAGTACGGATAATTGACTGGGGTAAACAATGCCAAGCTCTTGCAGACGGCTTCGGCTTACTTCTAATACTTCAATTTCCAGCATGACTTCGGGATCTTCTAAATCGTTAGCAGCCACTAACTTTTCTGCCAAGCGTATTATCTCGGGTGTATCGCGCATTACCAGCATATTGAGTCTGTCATCCACAAAAATATCTTTGGTTTTTAGCATGGTTTTTAGTAATACTGACACTTGTTTGGCGCTGGAATTGGTAAAGTAAAAACTACGAATCATTAAATCTTGATAATCTTTTAACTTGGCTTGGGTGTTTGGAAAAACCAATGCGGTGTTGTCTGACAAAGCCTTTTTTTGCAACCCATTGCTAGAGAGTACCAAATCAATCGCATCTTCTATACGCGCTTGTTTGATGAATATGGTGGCTTTAGTTTCAGGTCTAATATCTTTATCTAAAATAAAATTAATACCTGTGGCACGCGATAGCGCTTCAAACACCACTTTAATATTCGCATCACGTAGCTCTAGCGTTACTGGCTTATTAAATGGTGGCTTGAGCCTTGGAGGTGCAGTTTTAACTGATGCAGTATTATCATTTATTTGTTGCTGGAGTTGAATTGCTTGGCTTTGCTTGGGGTTTTCTACTAATACTTCACGTACTATTTCTGCGGCTACTTCAGTTTGATTATTTGCAGTTAGCTCAGGTACTTTATCTATCTTTTTAGATTGTATTATTAGTCGCTCAATCTCCGCTTTTCCACTAATAGCCGTTGGGTCTTCTGGTAACAAACTTAATATACGATTATAAAAATCATTGGCCTCTTGATATTGACCCTTAGCCTTTGCTTGCTCGGCCAAAGTAACTAGTTGAGCCACCGCTGCCTCTTGGGTAACCAGTAAATTTTTACGCTGTTTGATGTCCTCTGGTTTTTGCGCAAGCGCTTTTTTAGCTATGGCTAAATCTTCCTCTGGCGTTTGAGCCTTGACTGGGGGCTTCTCCCAAGGGGCAAAAGCGCAACTGATTGTTTGCGTTAAAAACACCATAATTAAAATAATTTTAAGATGTTGTTCTAATTTATTATTTAATGTCATGCCCTTGTCTTTCTACAAATTCAATTCAGCGGGTGATGATTCAACAGGATCGGGTGCAGGTAAAAATACAGATTTTGAAGCCTTTGTTAGGGTTTGTGGTAAATTAAGTGGTAAAAAAGTTAAATGTAAGCTACTAGCATCTTCATTATCTAAGCGCCATTGTTGATCAATTTTTTCGCCCTTAAGCACAGAAAATAGCCTGCCATTTTCCATCAAAAAAAATTGCGTGCCTGTGGGCGAATCATCTAACTTGCCTACATAAGTAAAAGGCGCAGGCGGAGCAACAGGCAATGGTGCTGGCAGTGGCTTAGCTTTTCTAACAGGGGCTCGCACTAGCCATGAATGCACTTTGAATAAATCGTGCGGCTGGCTACTTAATGGCTCACGCTCAAGCTTTTGCCACGGGATTAAAGGCTGCTGCCTAGCCATCAAAGCCCCTTTTTTGGATGGAATAATATTGGTATTTGAAAGCTTAGCTATTGGGTCTTGCACTGCATTTTTTTGATTGATAACTTCTATTGTATGATCAATGCCAGTAGTTTCTTGGCGCAACATCATCCATAGCGTTAGTATCATAGCCAATATCAGTAACATCAATAGCCATCTATTGATAGATGTTGCAGGTTTATCTGCTAATGTTTTTTCAGGAAAATTAATCATTTCCAATAACCTCCTTGCAACATTAACACAAATACCAGCCTTGCTTCTACTTTAGGGCTAAGTGTATTTTCACGCTTGATTTGCATCTCACTTAATGCCAAGGCAGGCATTTGATACAGCACCTGCGCAATAAACTGACGTATTTGGCTATATTGCCCAGTGACTGGCAGCACAATTTCATAGCGTGATAACTGGCCTGGGTTTGAATTAGTTTGGGTTGGCTTAATTTGTGTCAACTTATAATCGCCGCGATTCAGCAACAAACCTTGTTTAACAGCGGTTTCGCTTATTAAACTTAACCATGTTGGCAAGCTAGCGCCATCAGGAAACCTCGCGTAAAACTTGGCAATATCGTCATTGGTGATTTGTTGCGGCACATTTTTGATCGGTATCGACAAGTTTTTTTGTTCAGCATTGTTTAGCTTTGCTTGTTGTATGCTTTCGTTATATTCTAAAATTTGATCATTAATGGGTATTATTTTACTCGCATAAAACAGGCCACATCCTAATGCAATAGCTAATCCAAGCAAGCCAAAAAGGCCTAATTTTTTTACAATTTGTTGTGATTGCCAAAGCCAATAATGTAAATTAAGCCAAGTTCTGATTGAATAGTCTGCCATGATTTAATTGTCTGCCATGATGGGCTGGTCTACAAGATCCCATTTTGCAAGCAAGCTAAAGCGCACTGGTTTTGAAGCGTCTGTTTCATCAATACTATGTTTTTGCAAATACACTTGCGCCAGCATGGGCGTTTGTTGCAATTGTTTAATGTATTGCAGCACAATGCTTAAGTTTTTGGCCTCTCCCGTTAATACCACAAGCTGTTTTTTGCTGTTGGGTTCTAAGCTAAGTAATGCAATGTCTTGCATATCCGCTTGCTCTATCGCAACTAGTAGATTATTCCAAGGCATGGTGAGCATGCTCACAGTTTCGGTTAATTGTTTTGTTTCATCGGGTGTGACCAGCGCAGCATTCATTTTGATAGACTGGCTTTTAGGTAGCGTTTGTTGGCTGAACTGCTTTAATTGCAACGAAGTATCGGCCAGCTTTAATTGTTGCTTTTGATAGCCTTGCCATGTTAAAGCCACCATTAGCAAGCTTGCCAACAAAATGCCCATACTCAACCAATTTGCACTTGATAAAACAGGCTGTTGAATAAATTCTAAATCTAGCTTAACACTCATACAATCGCCTCTAACATCGCATAGCGGCTGTCGCTACTTATGCCATCGTAACTGATGCTACTGGTTCTGCTAGCTTGGTCAATACGTGTTATGTGCCATCCATCCATGACTAATAAAGCTGTATTTTGATGAGCTGTATTTTTATGCATAGGCGCGACAATAAAAACATTGCGATACGCCACACCACCCAATACACTTTCGCGCATTAGTATATGTTTTAGCTCAGCTTGCCAATCGCCACCTATTGCATGACTGTGTAGCTGCTGGCATTGGCCTTGCTGCAACATAACCAGTGTTAATCGGCTATGCTCTACAATGGCTAAATAACCCGTCGTTTTAGCCAGTTGTTTTGCTAAACCATTCATAGCCACCATTAAGTAGGGTTTTACACTTTTTAATTTAAGTTGATGAGTGAGTGCAAGTTGACTTAAATGCTGGAGTAATTTTTTATCTATCGCCGCAGCTATAATGGCCTGTTGTGGCGCTGCATCATTACATGCTACTTGCCAATCATCCGCACTAGTGCCATGTATTTCTTTAAAAGCAGCGCTTGCATAGGCATTTTTTTCAGCTAAATTCATCATAATTGCTTGCGCTGGTAACGCCACATAGCGCACCAAATCACTGCCCAGCACTATTTGTAATGAGGTTTTTGGTTTAACCTGCTGCGCTTTTGGTTTCATTTGCTGCGCTACTAAAAAATCACCCAGTAAATTATCCAACTGATTAATGGCATGTTGCCATGCAGGTTGATTAGTTTGTAGTGTAAAAATCATGCTGCTTTTATTGGTATTATTGTTATTAAATGTACCCGCATTGCTAATGACAGCAATGCTCTCTGCGCTTATAAAAACAGACAATTTTTTTGTAAAAAAGTGACTAGGCAACAAACGTAACACGATTGATCTCCTGCAAAGTGGTAACCCCATTGCCCGCGGCTTCCAGTGCGGCTTCTCTAATGGTGCGCATGCCGCTGCGTTTTGCAGCCTCTTTCAGTTTACGAATAGGCTCGCGTGCCACAATCATCTCGCGTAATTCGTCATTTAAAATAAGTAGCTCGGCTACTGCTTTACGACCACGATACCCCGTGCCACGACAATGACCGCAACCCTTAGCAAACTTGAAATGCATGCTGGCAGCCATACTTGAAGTAACACCCGAATCCGTTAATAGTTGTGCGTCTGGCTGAAAATCTTCTGCACAATAGGGGCAAATAGTGCGAATTAATCTTTGCGCCACAATACCGTTCATAGCAGCTACAAAATTGTAAGGGTCTACCCCCATGTGCATAAACCGGCCTATCACATCTAACACGCTATTGGCATGCACGGTAGTGAACACCAAATGCCCTGTTAATGCGGCTTGTACGGCAATTTGTGCAGTTTCGGCATCGCGAATCTCACCCACCATAATTTTATCTGGGTCGTGGCGCAAAATAGAGCGCAACCCACGCGCAAAGGTTAAGCCTTTTTTCTCGTTCACTGGTATTTGCAATACACCTGGCAACTGATATTCGACTGGATCTTCAATGGTAATAATTTTGTCATGCCCAGTGTTGACTTCGGAAATGGCCGCATACAGCGAGGTGGTTTTGCCGCTGCCAGTAGGGCCCGTGACCAGTAACATGCCATAAGGCTCACTGGCTAATTTACGAAACTGGCTAATAATTTTTGCATCAAAGCCTAAAGCCTGCAGGCTTAATCCCTGCGCTTCTTCTGACAGTGCTTTTCTATCCAACACGCGCAATACGGCATCTTCACCAAACACGCTTGGCATAATAGATACGCGGAAATCCACTTCACGACCCTGCACCTCCACTTTAAAACGTCCGTCTTGCGGAATGCGCCGCTCGGCAATATCGAGTTGTGCCATCACCTTAATACGTGAAATTGCTTGATCGGCATTTTCTAAGCCCTGCGTGCCGCCAATGTTGGCTATAACGCCATCAATACGATATTTAATTGACAACCCAGCATTAGAACACTCTAAATGTATGTCACTGGCGCCTATTTTCAGTGCGTCGTACAGCGTAGAATTAATCAGCTTTATAATGGGGTTGGTGTCCTCATTAATAGATTTTAACGACAAATGTGCCACCGATTCGTTAGAGTCTGTCTTGCTGTTATGCGCAGAATCTTGCATACCATCCATAGCGCGCATGGTTTCTTCATGCTGCGCTAAAAAAGCGGCAATATCGCTACGATGCGCTAAGCGCCAAGTAAATGGCTGCTTAATTTGCTCTACTGCCCACTCTTGCAAACTTTCGTTTAAGGGGTCTGCAAACACCAAAATCAACTCTGCTTCAGCATTGTGACTATTGAATTGTTCGCTGGTTAGCTCGATGGCTTGTTCGCTGGTTTTTTCATTAAAATTTGTAAACTTATAAAAAGCTAAGCACTCTTTTTGTTGTGCTTTAGCAAAGGGAATAAGTTCAAAAGCTGGCGTTAAGCTGTGCAGTTCTTTCATGTTGATGGCAGTAAAATTTAAGGCTGTGCATAGCGCTTGTAAAAATTCTTCATGATTGCAGCCGACTATTTCTTCTAACACTTCGATAGGCCTGCGCTGTTGTAACTGCGCTTGTGATTTTGCTTGCTTAATCATAGCCGCTTGCAAAATAACAGGTTGACGTTGTGAGCCTTTTAATAATGGCGCGTTCATTATTGAATGTTCCCGGCCAATTCAAAAATAGGCATATAGAGCAGCAGCACTACTACACCGATCACTAAGCCAATAAACAACATCAAAATGGGTTCAAATAATTTAGTAAACCATTCTATCCAGCGCGATAATTCCTCATCATAAAACGCAGCGATGCGTTCCATCATATCGCCAATTTTGCCACTGCGTTCACCCACACGTAGCATACGTACGGCAATTGGAGTGGTTAACCCTGCGTGTTCCATGGCAATTGAAATGGCTTGGCCTTCACTAATAGCGGTGGTTGCTTGTTGCATTTGCTTTTGTAACGCAGCATCTAACAAGCCAGTTACAGATTTTAGCGCCGCTAGAATAGGCGTTCCGCCTTTTAGCAGCATACCTAAAGTGCGATAAAACCGTGCCATTTGATAAATACGTAAGCGGTTACCTAGGGCGGGAATGCGCCAGAGTAATTGACTTAGCCACCTTCTTGTTGAAGCCTGCTTGAGTGCAAAAAACAAGGCCATGAAGCATAAAGCAATAGCCGCTAAAATTTCTTTGCCATGTGCTTCTAACAACACGCCCCAGGCCAATAATACTTGTGATAAAAACGGTAAATTGCCGCCCGTATCTTCATAAATACGGCTAAATTTAGGTACCACAAAACCCAGTAAAAACATGATAACCAAGCCCCCCACCACCATTAATAAAGCAGGATAAATAGAGGCGCTCACTATCTTTTTTTTAACCAAGCCTAATTGCTGATCATAACTAACATAACGCGTTAATGCCTCTACCAAATCACCCGTTTTTTCACTGGCGCGCACGGTGGCTACGTATAAAATTGGGAAGCTGTTATTTTGTTGAGCTTGTAACTCCAGCGCAGATGAAAAGGTTTGCCCTTGGTACAATGATTGCAACAAAGCGTCTAAAGTATGCTTAATTTCTTGTCTTTGCTCTTTTTCAACCAGCGTTTCAATCGCTTCTACCAAATTAAGACCAGCCTCTAATAATGCCAATAATTCTTGGCTAAATAATGACAGAGGAAATGGCTTATTTTTACCTTTAAAAAAAGATTGCGATAATGCCTTAGCCGCAATAGGCGTGTAGCCTTTGGCTCTCACTTGCGCCATCGCAGCTTCCGCATGCATGGCAGTCACATTTAAAAGCACCATGGTTCGTCCTTGCACTGCTTTTACTTGATAATCCATTATATATCCAGCATAGTTACCATAAATTACCAGCTCACTACATCTTCAGATTCTTTTTCACCACCCAGTTGTCCATCTTTACCAAGTGTAGAAAGATCATAATCACCGTGCTCTCCAGGTGATTTAAAAAGATAGGGCTTATCCCAAGGGTCGTTAGGAATATTTTTTTTAAGGTAAGGTCCAGACCATTTGATTTCGTTACTAGGGTTTTTATAAAGTGCGCTCAAACCTTGTTCAGAGCTAGGATAGTGCCCAGTATCAATACGATACTGGTCTAATGCTTTACCTAGCGCATCAATTTGTGCTTTAGCTGTTTTATTTTCAGATTTACCAATTTGCTCAAAATATTTGGGTCCGACATAGCCCGCCAACAAACCAATAATCACCATGACTACTAACAGCTCAAGCAGTGTAAAGCCTTGATTTTTTATTCTTAAGCAACTGATTTTGCTTGTATTTATCACATTATCAACACATTTCTTAATTAAAATATAATTTATAATTTTTAGTCTATCTTGTTTTCAGTAAAGTTTCAAATATGCAAATT